>JBBQYD010000378.1:0-5562 GCA_038209025.1 Verrucomicrobiota bacterium
TAGCTTACAGCTCACGAAGCTTCTATACAATAGCCTTCTAACGACATACATGGGTACATGCGACAGAGGCAGAAATCCCTCAACTGCTTTCAGATCAGATACTTAACCCGCAAAACGTGGGTCGACTATGTAGAAGTTCGGGCTAGAGAAACTCGACGAACTGGCGCTGAAAGTGATCTCCGAAAACACAGCGCAAATGCTGGCGATGCAGAATGCAAAAGCGTGCATCTACTCCCGCACCGAAGCCAAGGACATCGCGACCGAAATTGAGCGGTGGGAGAAGAGGGGGTGAACGGCCAATCGCGCCCACGCCCATTGCGGCCCCAGGACCGGCGGCCCTATCCCAGCGCAGCCTCGACGGCGCCGGGGTCCTTCGAGATGACCACCAGATACGCCCGCGCGGCGACATCCGGCTTGGATCGCCCACGCTCCCAATCCTGTAGCGTGCGCACGTTGAATCCAAACCGCCTGGCAAACTCGGACTGAGACAGCTGAGTCCCGCTGCGGATGCGTTTGATGTTCACCCTCGCAGGGATTTTCGCGGCTGCGGGAGGCGGCCCTGGGGCGGGGATCGGGTCGGCATGTTGAACGCAGCTCCGAATGTAGGCCAGAACAGCGTCGCGCCCATTGCGGATCGCTTCTTCGGGCGTGGCCCCATCCGAGAGGCAGCCGGGCAGATCGGGATACTCTATCAGGTAACCGCCGCCCTCCTCAATGGAAAGCGGGCGCACAGAAAATGAATAGGAATCGATCCGGGTTTCAGGATTCATTAGAGGGCTCCAGTTTGCCGATAAGCTCGACGAACAACTTGATGTAGACGGGCTTGATGGGACGATCGGCAGGAACAGCCAATCGTCCGGCGAGAGGGTGGCGGAAGATGACGTGACTGGTACCGTGCTGGTCTGTGGCGCAATCGAAACGGCGGGCGATCGTTTTGAGATCCTCGATACGCCAATTTCGTGGATTGTTGCGCATTCGAGACAACGTCTTTTCCGCCTTGCCCATGCTTTAACTATACGGAGTTGCCGTACAGTCGTCAATGGGGATCTTTGCGTTGGGATATACTGGGCCGCGATGCCGCCGACGAAGAAAACTTTCGGCCACCTGCCGATATACGAAGCCAACTTCCATGTTGCGGGTGTTGGCCATGAAGGTCGCGCCGCGATTGTTGCGCGACTCGCCAGGCCGGGTATGAAGGTAACTCTGGCCCGCGATCCGGCAAACCGGTACAGCCGGGTTGCGGTCGCCATTTTACTGGATAACGGCAAGCAAATCGGCTTTGCGCCGGAGGAGGAAGCTCAAGAGCTGGCGCCGTACTTGGATCGCCACTGTCCGGTTCGAGCGGTAATCGCTCAGATTTGGCCGACCCCCGATGGGGCGATGAAGGTTCCAATCATGGACGTGGAGGTTTTCGCACGTGGAACGGTCATTCAAGGGGCGTCTGTGATGCCTGCCCTGCAGCGGGAATTTCCATCCAGCTACACAGGTGCAGGTATCAGCAAGTCGGTGTGGTGGGGGCTCTTGGCTCTTTTCGTGTTAGCCGTAGCGTGGCGGGCCTGCGGCTAACTGCCATCTTCAAGGAACCATTCCAAGGCGCGGTCGCACGGCTCCCGTTTGCCAGCGTGGCACTCATGGTCTTGAAAACAAAGGGGAACACCATCCAACCCTACTACTCGGCACGGCGCGCCGGTGAGCACGCGCCGCTGCTTTACCCGGTGCCCGTCTTCGGGTGAGGGACGCTCTCGGCTGGCGCTCGCCTGCTGCGAATGGCCTCCACGAAGTTCTTTAAATTACCCGTGATCCATCCGCTGTCCTCCTTGGTCCCGTTAGATAGGATTTCTTCGAGCAGCGTGTGCGCCTGCATGTTTGTCGGCTTAAATGCGGCAGCCCCTGACGCCTCACCAAGATAGGCGGAAATGGCGTCCTCTGTCGCCGCGTATAGCGGGATGTCGCAATCTAACGCTCGCTGCTTCAAAGCCTTAGGGAGCGACGGCCGCATCTCCATTCCGAACCTTTTTCGTTGTTCTTTCATAGGGTTGTGAACGTAGGTGCACGTTTATCTTTCTAACAGTGCACCTATGATCCATACTCTCAATCGTGGACACTATCAAAGTTAGCAAAACAGATGTTCCAAAGGTAAAGCGGGCGTTTCTTGAGGTGGACCCGGACTTGGACGCCCGTTTCAAGGCGGAGGCCGCGCTCCGGAGTGTCCCGCGGCGCGTCTTGCTATAGCAGGCGATGCAGGCAACTTTAAAGACAGCTTCAGATTCAAGGAGGACATGCTAGGTGCTGATCGAACTGAGTAAGATCCGGCGCGACGGTGGAACACAGCCGCGCGAATAAACCGATAGCGAACTCATCGCCGAATACGCCGGCGAGATGGAGCGGGGCGCGGCGTTCCCTGATGTCATCACTGTCTACGATGGGGAGAGCTACTGGCTGGTCGACGGGTTCCACCGCGTCGAGGCCGCCCTCTCCATCGGGGCAGAGACTATCGGCTGCGAAGTCATTCAAGGAACCCAGACGGACGCGCAGTGGATGAGCTTCGGCGTGAACGCGCAGCATGGGCAGCGCCGCACTTCGTGGGATGTGCGGCGCGCGATCACGGCAGCCCTGCAGCATCCGATGAGTCAGAACCTCTCGGACCGGGCGATTGCTGAGCATGTCCGCTGCGATCACAAGACAGTGGGCACCCAGCGCAAGAAGCTGGAGAGTACTGGCGACGTTCCCCAGAGTGACACGCGAGCGTGCGCCGACGGCCGCACGATGAACGTAACGGGTATCAATGCCAATCGCGGCTCGGTCCCAGTCGAAGAGATCCAGCCTCCGGATGGCGGCTGGCCAGAGCCGGATGAAAGCGGGGCCTATCCAACGGAGCTGGCGGAGCCGATCTTCGAAAACCGGAGGCACGCCCAGGCCGTGATCCACGTACTCGAGGTAGAGTCCCCGAGCTGGATGGGTGGACGGCGATACGTGGCCAACGCGGGGCTGATCGGCGTCAGCGGGTGCGAGTTGGCGATGCCCCTGACCCAGGAAATTGCAAATGCCGATCGCGCCACAGCGATTGGACAGGCCGCCGAATGCTTGGCAGTCCACATCGTGAGCTGCCTGGAGCGCCAGGACTTGCTGCAGAGCCGGCGGGAGTCGTTGGAGCATTTCTTGGATTGGGTCGAACGGCAGGGCGCGGATCGGTACACGGCGATGAAAAGACTCAGGGAAAGGGAGCAGCGGCGGAAAGCCGCCATCCTTTCTGACGCCGAGCTCTTCTGGGAGAACCTCAGCTGGTTTGCCGAGCTGACTTCCCAGGGGCTTGCCTCTTTTGCGTATGGCTGGCCGGAATTCATACCGGCGCTGCTCGACGTTAGCCGCGACGCAGAGAGCCCTTGCGCTCATGAGCTCGACGTTGTGAGCGCCAATATCGACCTGGTCGAGAACCGTTTCGCCGCGATCATTGAAGCTATTCGCGGCATCACAGCCCAGCGGGATGCTGCGTAGGAGGGGCGCCATGGACAACATCATCGCCATCAACTGTGATCCACGCACCAAGCAACGACAAGGGCCGTTCTCGCAAGCTCTTCCAGCCACAAGGAAAACAGCACCGGCGCAGGAAAACCAGTATTTGCGTCCGCGGGTGGTCCGGCAGTGGGCTCTTTGCCGCACCATCTGGCAGATCGCCAGGCAGGAACGGCGGCCGCCATCCGAGATAGAGCGGATTCTCCGCGAGGAGTTCGCGCCGTACTCACCCTTAGCCCAGGCGCAACGGAGGGCGGCATGAGCGTCTTCCACGTACCCGGCAACGACCGGCTACCCGGTGCGCTCCTGGATGTGGCGGAGAGCGATCGCCGGGTCGCATACCTGGAAGGTGCGCTATACCGCTCCATGAAGCGGGAGTGGGTTGTGGCTCTGATCTCAGCGGCCGGTTGGCTCACTGTTGTGATTACGAATTGGGGGGGGCTATGTCGCGCAGCGCGGATCGCGTTCGAATCAGTTGGCCGAGCCGGAGCGTGGGGCTGATGCCGCGCGTGCGAGTGTTCCCGGCCCCACTCGAACGGGAAGCGGTAAAGGCGATGAGCGACTTGGAGCAGTCTGCCCGTCTGCGCCGAGCCTGCTACCGGCTGGTGACGCTCGTTTTGATCGAAGGAGCGGTAATTGTCACGCTCGGAGTCTTCCTGGTCCGCGCGAGCTTTTCCTGACGAGTACATGTCGTTTTCCGGGCGCGCGGTGAATTGATCGTTGGCTACCGAACTGGCGGATCCAGGCTGCGAATGGGGCAAGGGGTGCGCTTAAGCACCCCGCCCCGCTTAGAAAGGAACTTATGGAGTTCAGGCCGAGAATGACGGCGCTGGAAGCGACGCGGGTGGTGCACGATGGCAGGCAGTATGTGCTGGCCTCAATTGGCGGCGCCGTCCACTGCCTGGATCATACCGTCTTCGATGCGTGCTTTGAGCCCGCGCTCGATTGTTGTCCGGTCACGCCGGAGGCGGCCTCGCCGGAGCCTCCAGTGCGCCGGAACGCCTACCCAATGCGTGAGAAGATGGCCCGGGAGTGCGAGGCGAAAGCCACAAGCGCCCGGCCGGCGCCGCGCCAGCGGACTCCGCACCAAGGCACGCCGACCGTTGCGCTGGAGGGCGCGGCTGGTCCAGCGGAGGACTTAGCCATCTATCCGAAGGTCTTGCGGCACCCGTTGGTGGTGATGCAACGGAAGATCTGGAGGTCGCTCAAAGTGGACGGTCCAGCCGATCTTTCCACCCTGACCCGGAGGCTAAGCCTCGAAGACATCGCTCCGGTATCCTCTGCGCTTTTCAATCTAAGGCAAAAGGAGATCGTTGAGGCTCCGAGCAAGGTTGGCGGGGCCTGGGTGATCCTGTAAAGCACTTGGTGCCGGAATGTCGATCAAGCGGGATATCGCCGAGGCGCACACCCAAAAGGTCGCGGTCATTCTGCGGACACCGGGCCTGTCCAGCGCCGACAAGTTTCAACAGATTCAGGATGAATTCGAAAGGGCAATGGAGCGATGGATAAAGGTGGTACGGGGTTACGAGAAGAAGCAGGGCGGCCCTCAGGTTGCGAGCCGGTAGGAATGCCGCCCTGCACATCGCGGGATGCGATGCAGAATCAGAGTGACACAAGGGAGGCCCGCCCGCAACGGGCTCAATGGCAACTTGCTGAGGATGAACGGAAGAACCTTCATGCGAGCATCACGTGCATGAAGAACCACTCGGATCGGCTACTTGAGCAGTTTCTGGTTGCGGAAGAACGCCGGAAGCATGCCGAGCGGATGCTGACGGCGGTGGAGATTCGGCTCGATATCCTGGATGAGCAGGCGGAAGCGCTCCTCGTTGCGCTGGAAGCGCTGGTGGGTGCCGTGAACCGGGCTAGTGTCGGGAAAAAACCGCTCTTACTGCAGTTTGCTTTTGATCGAGCATGGAAACTTGTGGACCTCTATGGTCCCAGTCAGGCGGCGCAGAAATAGCCATGCCGGACGTCAGTACGCGGAGAGAGGACTATATGTCGCAAGCCGATCTGAGCGTCCTGCTGGGAGCGTCGATCGACGTCCTAAAC
>JBBQYD010000379.1:0-5561 GCA_038209025.1 Verrucomicrobiota bacterium
ATGATGGTTTCAATCGCCTGGCAATAGGTCTGGCCGTGAATGAAGCTGCAGATGCCGCACACGCGCTCGGCCACGTACACAAACTCGTGGAAATCCTTCTTCTCCACCAGCCTCTCCAGGCCGCGGTGAATGAAGCCGATGGACGGATGGGCTTCCACCACCCTTTCATCCTCCACCACCAGGTCCAAATGCACCGGCTCGGGCAGCACCGGGTGCTGCGGTCCAAAAGGAATAACAGTGCGTGCCATATCAGTGAACGAGGGCTGGTTTAGGGCTCACGATGGGCGCTGAGAAGGGTGTCGGCGCGGGCTTTGCGGCAGACGCCGTGGGCTTTTCAAAAGGGAATTTCACCCTCGTCTGATATAGATTGCCCCCGAAATCCACGGCCAACCCGTCAAAGGTAACGTTGAAGAGATCGTGAATCTCGTTTTCATAGAGAAATGCGCACCAGTAGGTGCCGCTGATGCTTGGGATGCGAGCGCCCGCGGCGGGCAGCCGCAGGCGCAGGTTCGCAAGCTGGTAATCCAGATCAAAGCTGTAGGTCAATTCGATGTCGTCATCCAGCCTGGCAGCGCCAATTTGCACCAGTCGGAACTTTTGTTGTTGAAAGGCTGCCGCCCGTTCCCGGAGTTGCTCGGGCGTGATCGGCTCAAAGTGCTGCTCTGTCATTTTCGCTCCTTTTGCATGTAAACCCAAGTGATGGCTGGCGTGAACGGTTCCTGCCGCGAAACCGCATAACCGCGGCTCGATAATTGCCCCTGGGTCAGCTTGCTCTTGTGCCCGACCCTCGCTTCGAAACGTGTCACGTGCGGGAAAAAGGCCTCAATTTCTCCCAGCAGCCGGCGGCCAATGCCGCGCCCGCGGAAATATGGATGCACGATCAAGCGGCTTAGAAAGCCGGTATCTTCCACCGCATGGCCCCGAACTGAACCGATGATCTTCCCATTAACCACGGCTTTGAGAAATACCACGCGGTCCTTATCCTCGGATAAATCGGGCGACACGCCGCGCGCTCCCAGCACCGTTGTCTCACGGGCGGGGCGCCTGTCGAACTCGTTCTCCAGATCCTCCAGCGTTTGCTGCAGCGCCGGCACGCTGTCATCTCCGTAAACCTCGGCGTCGCTCTGATAAGCGATCTTTTGCAGGGTGAGAATCTCGGGGGCATCGGTCTTTTCGGCGCGGAGGTACAGGGTTTTGTCCAGGCTGTTCCGCATCGCGCTCATCTGCTTTTGTTTCTGTTCGAGCACGCCGAGCGCCCGCACGACCCCATCAATGATGGCCTCCGGACGGGCCGCGCAACCGGGAACATAGACATCAACGGGTATAACGGAATCCACCCCGCCAGAGATGTTATAGCACTCGCGGAAAATGCCGCCGGTGCTGGCGCAAATCCCGACTGCCACCACCACTTTGGGCTCCGGCAACTGATGATAGATGTTCCGGATCACCGAACGGCTTTGCTCATTGACCGCGCCGGTGACGAGAAAGATGTCCGCATGCTTGGGGTTGCCGGTATTGACCACGCCGAGCCGTTCCACGTCATAAAGCGGCGTCAGGCAGGCGAGGGTCTCGATGTCGCAGCCATTGCAGCTCGAAGCGTCGTAATGAATGATCCAGGGTGATTCTTTAAAGCCAATCATAGATGCCTCAGCGGAGCAGGGACAGCACGAGGATGTTGCCAAAACCCAGGACCAGCGCCACCAGCCAGGCGCTCCGCAACGCGGTCTGCCATTTCAGCCGGGCAAACACGTTGTCCACAAGAATGACAAAGCCGAACACCGCCAGCGCCGCAGCGATTCCCAGCGCCGGAATTGACGCGAAGAAGAGAAACACCCAGCCCAGCAGGAAAACGTTCTCATACCAATGGGCCACCTCTATCATAGCCAGGGCGCGCCCGGAAAACTCAGTTGTCATCCCGCGCACCAGTTCCTGGTGGGCGTGATGCGAACAGGAAAGGTCAAAAGGCGATTTGCGGAACTTGATCTCGAGCGTGTAGAGGAAACCCAGAAACACGCCGGGCAGCGCCAGCACTAATAAACTGGAATGAGCCGCAATATCGCCGACCTGGAAACTCTTCGTGACCATGTACATCCCGATGGCTGTGAGCAGCACCATGGGCTCGTAGGCCATCATCTGAATTAGTTCACGTTCGGCGCCGATGAAGCTGAACGGTGAACTTGCCTTGTACGCGGCGAGCACAAAGAAGATCGAGGCCAGCGTCAGGGCGAAAATCACCAAGAGCAGATCCGAACCCGCAAAGAACAAACCGCCGGTGAAAATGACCAGCAGCAGGAAAAAGAAGATGTAGAAATTCTGGGAGCGGCGCACCACCACATTCTCTTTCTGCAATAGTTTCAGGACGTCATAGAACGGCTGTAGGATGGGTGGTCCCTGCCGGGCCTGCATGCGCGCCGAAATGCGGCGGTCGATGCCGGCCAGCAAGCCCCCCACCACCGGCGCCGCCACCAGGTAAATAATCAATCGTAGCCAGGGGCTCATAGGGATTTCACAGCACTGACAAAAGGTTTGGCCGCGGGTTGTTCGAAATGTTCCGGGGTGCCTTGGGCGGTGGCCCCGGGAGCCGGGGCGAAAAATCCTGCCGTTGCCAGCAATCCTGCCAGCAGCACCCAGCAGGAGACCACACCCCACTTCGTCAGCCCCGCTTCACTGAAAAACTCACGCAGGTAATAATTGCCCATCGTGACGTCCTGCGGTTGGTTGGCTGAACCGGAAAATCGCACACTGCTTTGCAGGTTGGCGCCGCCAAGGTAGGCGTCTGTCACCCGCACGCCCCGTCCATAGTTGATGAAGCTCAGCGGGAACAACAGGATCATGACCATCATGGTCAGCATGATGATAATGTTGCCCTGCCCGATGCCGCCCGATTGTCCGTAAATGTTTTTGACGTAAGGCTCGATTGCATAAATTGAAATCAAGGGGAACAGCACGCACGCCAGGAAGGTGGCCAGGGACAAACCGTAAAGGGCGGTGCGCTCGCCCAGTTCCAGGTGCTGATCCAGCACCTTGCGCGCTCGCACCACTTCGATCAGTTTGCCCATCCATTTCACCCAGAAAAACAACGTTGCCGCGCTCCCGAAAGCGATGAACACGGAAAGCGCCGGATAGGCATCGAGCACCGCTTTCAGCACCGCCCATTTGCTGATGAGCATGCCGAACGGCGCCACGAACATTCCCGCCATCCCAATCAACATCATCACGGCGATGATGGGCAGATCAATCACCAGGCCGGACATGTCCTCGATATTGCGGCTGTGCGTTTTGTGCTCCACCACGCCTACGCACAGAAACAGGAGGCACTTGGAGACGGCATGGAAAATGATCAGCAGGATTCCCGCCCATACCGCTTCGTGGGTGCCAATGCCGCCGCACATGACAATGAGCCCGAGATTGGCAACGGTGGAATAGGCGAGGACTTTTTTCGCGTCGCTAGTGGTGATGGCGGCTAATGAAGCGATCAGGAACGTGATCGCTCCCACCATCGCCACGGCCAATCCGGCGGCTGTGGATTGAATTACGGGGGCCATGCGCAGCACGAGGAACACGCCGGCTTTAACCATCGTGCTGGAATGAAGCAGTGCCGAAACCGGGGTGGGGGCCACCATCGCCCCGAGCAGCCAGCTTGAAAAGGGCATTTGGGCCGATTTGGTGATCCCCGCAAAGCAGAGCAGGGCGGCCGGCATCAGGGCCAGACTCTTGTTCGAAGCCACCAACCGGTCGATCTCGATGGTTTGCGCCGAGTGCCACGCCCAGACGATCGCGACGGCAAACGCCACTCCGCCCACCAGATTCATCGTCAGGGCGCGTAGCGCATTGCGCCGGGCTTCCTCGGTCTGGGTGTAACCGATCAACAGAAAAGAGCAAACGGTTGTGACTTCCCAAAACAGGAACAGCCAGAGCATGTTATTGGCAAAGACAATGCCGAACATCGCCCCCAGGAAGATCATCATCAGCGCGAAAAACATGCGCCGCCGATCCGGCACGTCCGCGTGCGCCTTGCCGTGGTACTCGCGCATATAGCCCAGCGCGTAGAGGCAGATGCCGCCGCCCACGAAAGCGTTGATCAGCGCCATGATCAGGGAAAACTTATCAACGACGAGGTTGTAAGCCGGTTGCAAATGCGCCCCGTGACGGAACTCAAACCAGCACATCAGGGCACTTTGGACGGCCACAAGCAGCACGATCAGCGGACGCCGTGCTCTGAAACCCACATAGAGAAGAAACAATGCGATGGCCAATTCGCTCGCCAGGAACGCCAGGTTCACACCGTGAAGGTTGCCGGGCATTAGTTTCAGGCCGGAAACCGGGACCATCGTCACCAGCGCGAGGCTGGCCGCCGCGATGCCCAGCGTCAGCAATCCCACCGACCACTGGCGAAAAGCCTCGGCCCGAAAGCACAACAGACCCATGCCTGCGGCAATGGGTCCCAGGATCATTGCTAAAATGATTATCACGTTTGCACTTTTGCCTTATGCAACATGCGTGCCACGGAGGACATACAACAGTTTGTGCGTTTTCCGCCTGAAGGTTGCGAGGACTACAAGTAATCTGATCGACGACATTTCGTTAATAACGAGGCTTCGTCGGGCGCGGAAAACGAAATAACATGACTCCCAACCCGAAATCGGGTAATTAATGAATCGATGTGGCAGTCTGAAGATTATAAGCCAGAGTTCGAATCACTACGAGATCGGCTAATAGAAATCGCCCAGATCCGGAACCTGAGCGAGTTGCTTCCCCGGGTCGTCTCGCTTCTCGCCGAGCGGCCGCATGTGGCCCTCGCCCGGATATGGCTGGTGGATAACGGGGATCTCTGCAAAACCTGCGCCCAGCGCACCCGGTGCCACAATCCCCACAAATGCCTGCATCTGGTCGCCAGCGCCGGTTCGCGCACGAAATGGATAACCACCGATTGGTCACAAACGAACGGCGATTTCCAGCGGATCCCCCTCGGGGCCGGGAAAATCGGGCGCGTTGGGGCCACCGGCCAGTCTGTCGTGGTCAAGGATTTCAGGGATACCCCCGGGTTCTTGACCCGATACGAATGGGCCGCCCGGCAAAACATCCGCGGCCTGAATGCGCAGCCCATCAAGTTCAAAGATGACATTTTGGGGGTGATCGCGATTTTTACCTGCATCCCCACACCGCTTGAAGGCCCAGCCTGGTTGCGGATTCTTGCCGATCAAATCGCCGGCGCGATCATTAATGCCAGAGCGTTTGAGGAGATCGACCGCCTCCGGGCGCGGTTGGAACTGGAAAACAGCTATCTGCAAGCCGAGGTGCGCGAAGCCCGGGCTTTTGGGGAGTTGCTGGGGCAAAGCGCCCCAATGCTGGAGTTGGTACGGCAGCTCGACATGGTGGCTCCGACCGACGCCTCCGTGCTCATTCTTGGAGAATCCGGGACCGGCAAGGAACTTGTGGCGCGCGAGCTGCACCGGCGCAGCCACCGCGTCGAGTACCCCCTCATCCGGGTCAATTGTGCTTCGGTGCCTCGGGACCTTTATGAAAGCGAATTCTTCGGCCACATCAAAGGCGCTTACACC
>JBBQYD010000380.1:0-5545 GCA_038209025.1 Verrucomicrobiota bacterium
CGCCCTTGGCGTTTTGGGGGTATTGAACGGCTTTCTCCCCTGCGGATTGGTCTATGTGGCTTGCGCGGGGGCGGCCGCCACGAGCGGCATTCTCGCCGGGATGGAGTATATGGCCATGTTTGGACTCGGCACTGTGCCGATGATGCTGGCGATCAGCCTTTCCGGAAAAATCATGCCGATGGCGCTCCGGCTTAAACTGCGCAAGGCCATTCCCGTATCGGTGTTTCTTCTGGCCACGTTGTTAATCTTGCGCGGCATGTCCCTCGGCATTCCGTACCTCAGCCCGGTGCTCGATGGCCCGGAGCCCGCCTGCTGCAGCCATTGAGGCTCACAGCTCCCTGCCGGTTCATCGTGTTCCAACTTGGGTCTTTGCGTGAAACCAGTTCGTTCGCCCCGCCCTCGCGTGACACTCTCACGTCCTCAACCTCTACCGCCCAATGACGCTCCATCGCGAGAGCGCCTTCGGATCCGAGATCTGCGACCACCTCGCCGCCCACGGCTGCCTTCCGCCCACCCTGCGTGCGCCTCCGAGGCAGGCACCGGGCATTACCGGCAAGATTGACGTGCGGCTGAACAGGAATATTCTCACCCTATGGTAACACGGCTCTATGCCAACAACTTTCGGTGCCTCGAATCTTTCGAGGCTAAATTCGATTCCTTCGGCGTTCTATGCGGACCCAACGGCGCGGGAAAGAGTTCCGTGTTCGACGTCTTCAGACTCATTCGAAATCTTGCCACTGGAGATGGCTATCTTGGCGGTGACGGAGAGAGAGATGTCCCCAACCTCGAGTTCTCGAACTGGCGCGACAGCACCGTTCAGGAGTTCGAGCTGGGCGTGACGGCGGAAGGACATTCCTTCGAATACCTGCTTCATATCGAGCAAGCCGGCAGCGACAAGAAACCCCGCATCGTGAAGGAACAGGCCACCTGCGACAAAAGAAACCTGTTTGAGCGGGATCTTGAGGGCGTGCGATTTCAGAAGACAGACGGCACACAAACAGGGTTTCCACTGGACTGGCGCCAAGCCGCACTGGCCTCCATTCAGCCGGCGGGCTCACTGCGCGACCTTACGAAGCTCCAGCAAGCGATTGCGAAGCTGTTGATACTAAGGCCAAACCCACGGAGCATTGAGAAGGAAAGCAAAGGGGAGTCCGTGCGTCCCGACCTTTACATGGGAAATCTCATCTCGTGGTATCGGTCGTTGGCCCAGGAACAGGAATGGACGGATTCCTTGCGTGATTCATTGCGAGACGTATGGCCCGATTTCAGGTCCTTCAAGCTTGAGAATGTGGGCCTCAACGTCAAAGCACTTCAACTCCGATTTGAAGGTTCGAATGGCGATGGTGGGGGAGTTATCTTTCTCAATCAGCTCTCGGACGGCGAGAAGGCCATCGTGGGCCTTTACATGGTTCGGGCCGCGCTAGCGACCGGTGCGGCACAAACTGTGCTAATCGATGAACCGGACAACTACGTGGGTCTGCCGGAGCTCCAACCATGGGTTTTGTCAGTGAGAGAACTGCTCGATGAGCAACACCAAGCCATCCTCATTTCACATCATCCCGAAATCCTGAGCAACGCCGGCGAGGATTTCGGCCGCTACCTCTGGCGGGACAATCATACCTCTCCGACCCGCATTGGGCCCTTGAAGGTTCCTCAAGGTCTGACTCCCGGCGAGGCGGTGGCGAGGGGGTGGGTCCGTGGCTAGCCGCACCCAAATCGTTTGCCTCCACGAGGGGAAAAGGGGCCGGAGCATTGACCCGGTCTTCATCCGCACTCTGCTCAAGGCCCTTGATCCAGCTTGGATTCGCCCTTGGCATGGGAACAACGTTATTCGGCCAGTGGATTGCGGCGGGAGAAGTGACCTGATCGCAAGGACGCCCGGCGAACTGCGGAACTGCCTGACGATGGGTGGCCATACGACGCTCATGGTATGGGCGGACTTGGATCACGATATGGATGACGGCGAGAATCTAAAGGCCCGTTTCTGGGCGACCGCGCAGCAAGCCGGAATCGCAAGGGAGGAGTTTGACCAGGTGGTCTTCGTTTTCGCCAAGGACCGCCTTGAAAACTGGGTTGAATTCCTGCTCACCGGCACCACTGATGAGGCGATGGAAGGCCCCAGACAAAAGCACGACAGACCGGTGGCGGACGCGGCTAAGTCGCTGGCGAAAAGGTGCTTGTCTGGTGCGCCGGCCCCGAGCCTTCCCCCGTCACTTGCCTGGTCCTGCCAGAACTGGCGCAGCTTGGTGGAGAGAATGAGGACTTAGGAACCGGCCTAATATCCCTCCACAAAGAAATCGCCTTCGATCCGGTTACGGACTTCCTCCCCATCCAGTTGACCATTCCGCCTCCTCCCCATTAGCGGCTAGAATCCGAGGTCGGATAAGGGACGGGACGGCCTCGCCCTCCCTATGAATCCCGTAACCAATCCCTCTTTACATTCGTCTGGATTCTCACAACTGCGGTTTGCATTCACTTTCAAGCCGCTTTATTCCTTTACACCATGATGAACCGAATTCCTTACACCGCGCTTTTGTCAGGCCTGCTCCTGGGGCTGGCACCCCTCACATTATCCGCCGCTCAACCCAATGTCGTCTTTATCCTGGGTGACGATCTCGGTTATACCGATCTGTCGTGCTACGGCAGCAAATATTACGAGACTCCCAACATTGACCGACTGGCCTCGCAAGGCCTGCGAATGACCGCCGGCTACTCCTGCGGCCCAAACTGCGCCCCCACCCGCGCAGCGCTCATGAGCGGCCAGTACGGTCCCCGCACCGGGATCTACACGGTTGGCAGCATCGACCGCTTTAATTGGCAAAGCCGCCCGTTGCGTCCCGTCGATAACCAGACCCGCCTGCCATTGGAGAAAGTCACCCTGCCTCAGGCTCTCAAACAGGCCGGCTACGCCACCGGCATGTTCGGCAAATGGCACCTGGGCTCGGGGGAGCAGTATCATCCCTCCAAACGCGGGTTCGATGAAGCCATTGAAAGCGCGGGGAAACACTTCGATTTCGTCACCGATCCGCCCGTGGAATACCCCAAAGACACCTACCTGGCCGATTTCCTGACCGACAAAGCGCTGGACTTTGTCCGGCGTCACAAAGACCAGCCATTCTTCTTATACCTGCCGCATTTTGCGGTGCATGCGCCGTTGGAGGCAAAAGCCGACCTCATCGCCAAATTCAAGGATAAACCGGCCGTCGGCGGCCATCAGAACCCCACCTACGCCGCCATGATCGCCAGTCTCGATCAAAGCGTTGGCCGTGTCCTCGGGCTGCTTGACGAACTGAAGCTCGCGGACAACACCCTGGTGGTCTTTTCCAGCGACAACGGCGGCGTGGGCGGCTACGTTCGTGAAGGGATCAAAGCCGGTGGCGACGTGACGGACAACGCCCCGCTCCGCGGCGGCAAGGGCATGCTCTATGAAGGCGGAGTCCGCGTGCCTTACATTTTCCGTTGGCCGGGCAAAATTCCGCGGGGCGTCACCAGTGATCGTCCGATCAATAGCGTGGATCTATATCCCACGCTGCTGGAGGTTACCGGGACTAAACCACCTTCCGGGCACCTCCTGGATGGGTTCAGTTATGCGCAGGCGCTGTTCAGCGGCGGCAAGACCGGTTTAGAGCGCGCGCCGTTGTTCTGGCATTTCCCCGGGTATCTTGGTGCCGGGGCCGGCGCCTGGCGCACCAAACCCGCCGGGAGCATCCATGCGGGCGATTGGAAGCTGATTCAGTTCTTCGAAGACTCGCGCTTCGAGCTCTACAATTTGAAGACCGATATCGGAGAGACGAACAACCTCCTGAAAGCCCAACCGGAGAAAGCGCGCGAGTTGCAGGTCCAGCTCCAGAAATGGCAGGAGCAAATCAAGGCTCCGATGCCCACCCCCAACACACCCCAGGCGGACACTCCGGCCAAAAAGGGGAAGAAGAAGCGCAAAAACGCCGACGCCTCGGATGCGTAGCGCAACCCACCTCGCCGCGGGCTCTTCTGGTCGTTGGGGATCGGGGCAGCCATGGCGGCCGCGTTTGTGCCGTTCCAACGATTCCAAGTTGAACCTTCACGGGCCGCCTATGACACGGCGGCAGGTGCGGCGGACAATTCCAGCGTGAACCGGGCGCCGTATCCGAGCCCGTCGCTCTGGGCGGTCAATTGACCGCCCATTTCTTTGGCGGCCAGGGCGCTGCTGTGCAAACCGAAACCATGGCCCTGGGTGCGGGTGGTGAAGCCGAAGCCAAAGATGCGCGTGAGGTTCTCCGGGGGAATGCCAAGACCGTTATCCTGCACCGCTATGCGCACTGTTCCATTGCTGCGTGCCACGCACAAGGTGATCTCCTTGCAAGGGGTTTCGGATTCCAGGCAGGCATTCCGGGCGTTGCCGATAAGGTTGACCAGGATCTGCAACAGCTTGTGTTCATCCGCGGTGACCCGCCCCGCCCCGGATTCATACTGCCGCTTGATCGCGATGCCAGCCCGAGCCAGGCTGGTGGCATTCATCCGCATCGCATCTTCGATCACCTCCGTCGGTTCCACCGGTTCGACGAGGCTGCCCGCCCGGGCGAAACCCTGCTGCATGGCGACAATCCGCTTGATGTGATCCACGTTCTTGCGCAGGCCCCCCACCTCCGTCAGCAAAGCCGCATTCTCCTCCTGGAGCTGGACCGCCAGACGCTTGAGGAAAGGCGGCAGATTTTTGCCCCGGGGATCCCGGGTGATAAACACACCGAGGTCCTCGCGGTGTTCGTCCATGAGATCGGCCGCCCGGCCCAGCAGGGTGATGCGGGAGGCTTTGATTTTCTCGACCACCACCGTGGTCGAGACGTTGACGCTATTGAGCACGTTGCCGACGTTGTGCAGGACGCTGGTGGCGATTTCCGCCATTCCCGCACGGCGGGAGGCTTCGATCAGCTCCTTGTTGTTTCGCTGGATGATTTCGGTCTGAGCCTGGACCCGCCGCCGCAGGGACAGCACCCAGGCGGCGGCCAGGATTACCCCCATGGCCATGCCGCCGACCAGCAGCACCGTATGGCGGAGCGTCCACCAGGGAGCGGCTTTGGTCACCACCACGCTGGCGGCGTCGGCCAGGAGAAGCTGGAAAGCGGCGGGTTCATTGTTGTCAGCACCCTGGATGGCGCAGACCCCCCGCACCCTGACCAGGCTGCCGGGAGCCAGTTCCGGCATCGCGCCACGTGGGCCAGGCTGAGCTACCTGGGCCGTGAAAATGATCGGCCCTTCCTGGAGGAGAAGCTTTGGCTGAGCCCCCTTGGACAGACTTTGTATGACCTGCGCTTCCACTTGAACCATCATTCCGTCATGTTCGCCGTCGCGCAGTATCCGGGTGGCAGTTGTGTGATTGGGATCAGGCAAACTGCCAGTGCCGATATGCCGGGTAACGGCTTCTTCCAGGCAGGGAGAGAAGCCGAGCAGGGCTGGAAAACCCAGGACCTCCAGGCGTTGACCGATCTGGATCTGATCGGTTCCCGATCCCTGGATACGAATACCGGCCGACGCATCCTGCAGGTAGAAGGTTCGGCCAGCCGTCACC
>JBBQYD010000381.1:0-5539 GCA_038209025.1 Verrucomicrobiota bacterium
GCTGGACCAAGCCGCCCGCTGAACTGGCGACAGGCCGGGCGGGTCACATATTTCCTGGCGGAACGCATTAACCCAGCCCATCGAGATCATTATACATAATACGTTGTCGGTTCTCGCATTCGTGCTCCAGGCCCGGGGGCATCCGTCGCCAGACTGAGAGGAGCGGTTATCCGGGATTGGGTGGCTTTTTTCTGCCGCTGGAGCCAGGTCCGCGCGGGATTTTCCATTTTCTCCCTATTTCCAACCGGTCCCGGGCATGGTTAAATAGCGCGCACAGAATGAAAACCACTGAAGACCTGTTTCCCGATTTTGCCACCAAGATGCGGCAGACCTCCGCCAGTGAGGCGGCCATCAGGGCGTTCAGGAGCAGTCTTGCCAGCTTGCTGTCCGGCGACACTGGAACGATTGCCGAAAGCGACATTGAGCCGGTGAAAGAGTTGCCACGTTATGAAGATGTGGCGACTCACGGAAACGGCGATGCTTCCGCGCTGCACCGCACCGTGATCATCAAACTCAACGGCGGCCTGGGCACGAGCATGGGCTTGGATAAGCCCAAGTCCCTGCTCGAAGTGAAGGCCGGGCTGTCCTTCCTGGATATCATTGCGCGCCATATTCTCCATTTGCGGGAGTTGCATCGGGTCCCGCTGCGCTTTCTGCTGATGAACAGCTTCAGCACGGGGCGCGACACGCTGGCCGCCTTGAGGGGATATCCCGCTCTGGGCGATCCCCAAGAATCGGAGCTGATGCAGAACCAGGTGCCTAAGGTGGATGCCCAAACTCTGAGCCCCGCCTCCTGGCCTGACAATCCGAAATTGGAGTGGTGCCCGCCGGGGCATGGCGACATCTATCCATCACTGCTCGGGTCGGGATGGCTGGACAAACTCCTGGCGGAAGGCATGCAATTCCTGTTCGTCTCGAACGCAGATAACCTCGGCGCGAGCATCGACCTGGGAATTTTGAATTACTTTGCAAAAAGTGGCCGGCCGTTCTTGATGGAAGTTACGGAACGTTTGGCCTCGGATCGTAAAGGCGGGCACCTGGCGCTGAGAGGCGGGCGTTTTCTGTTGCGGGAATCAGCCCAGTGCTCGGAAGGCGATGCGGCGGCCTTTCAGGATATTGGCAAGCACGGCTTTTTTAACACCAACAATATTTGGATCCACCTCGGAGCCTTGCGGGAGACACTGACGCGAAACGGCGGCTTCATTCCCCTTCCCTTGATCAAGAACGTGAAGACCGTGGACCCTCGTGACAAGCATTCACCCCAGGTCATCCAACTTGAACATGCCATGGGCGCCGCCATCGAATGCTTTGGGGGCGCAGGCGCGCTGGTCGTGCCCCGCTCGCGGTTCGCGCCAGTCAAGACCACCTCCGACCTGCTGGCGTTGCGCTCGGATGCGTATGACATCACACCGGATTGGCGCGTGGTGCTGGCGGCCGAGCGCGCGGGAACCCCTCCGGCGGTAAACCTGGATGGGGACCACTATAAAATCGTGGATCAGTTGGATGAAAAGCTCCGGGCCGGCGTGCCCTCACTGCGCGCGTGTGCGGAACTGACGGTGCGCGGCCCGGTCTTGTTTCAGGCGGCAAATGTGTTTCGCGGCAGGGTGGCCGTGGAAAACCGCGCCAGCGGCGCGAGATCGCTGGAACCCGGCGTCTACGAGGATTGCTCCGTGGTTCTGCAGGCTGCGGACGACTAATTCTCCGCTGAGTGCAACCCGCCCGTACCTGCCCGGAAGGCAAGCACGCCACGTTCGGGGTTGTGCGGGTCAGGTTGGGCGCAAGTCCATTGGCAGGCCCCGCAATGAACGCATTTTTCGCGGTCAAAGGCCGGAACTCCGCGCTGGCCGGGGGTGATGGCCTGGCCGGAACATAGCTCAATGCAAATCCGCGTCCCACACCTTTGACAAATTTCCGGGTACAGGAAAACCACATGGTCCGCATAGCCGGGCGGCGCCTGGACTTTCCCGCCGAGCAACAGCGCGTCCTGGTGGGACATGAGCAACTGGCCGTCGAAGGGAATCGACGGCCAGCCGGCGCGGTGCATCAGCGCGCTGTGCAGGCTCACTCCCTTGATTGCGCATTCCTTCTGCAATCGCTGAATTTCGTGTGCCGGAATTCTGCCCCGGTAATAATCCTCCACAGTGGGGATGCGCTCGTGCGGTCGCGCGGGCGTTTTGTTGAATGAGAGCCGGCCATGGGTTAGGCCGGTCAAAGCCATGCCGATCATTCCCAACACCACGCCTTTTTGGAAACCGTCGCGGGAATGCTCGGCAACCCGGGATTCCTGATCCACCCAACTCGCGCGGCGTCGGACCACGTAGGTTTCTTCGAGGTTCTTGCGGGTAAATGTCCTTTTGGACTTCATCAACTCGAGAACGCTCTCGGCCAGCAGTTGGCCGGTCGTCCAAGCCTCATCCACTCCCGAACCAGTCAAAACATTGGTGCTGCCGGACCCTTCTCCAATCCGCGCGTAGCCATCACCCACCAGGTAAGGTTCTCCCCGGCGGCCTGATTCACCCAGGGATTTGGCGCCCCAGGACCGCAATTTGCCGCCGTTAAGATGCTGCCAAATTGCCGGATGCAGCATCCAATGCTGGAGGTAGGAATAACTGGTGCGCATGGGGCTGTCGAACCACGAGGGGACGAAAACACCCACCGAGGCCACCCGTTCAGGATGGACATAGAGGAAACCGAAGATCTCGGGTTCCGGGTACCCGAAAGTATGAAACACGGTGCCCGGTTCGAGGGTGCAACGTTCCGGGAGGTCGATGACGAATTTCATTCCCACCGCCCATTCACGGGTGTGATGCCCCTCGGGGATGCCAAACTTGCCATCCAACTGCTGGCCGATGGCTCCCACGGGGCCGTCGGCAACCACGGTGAGCGCGGCATGAATGTCCATGCCCGGCATGAAGCCGTCCGTTGCCCCGCCCTGCTTGTCCACCCCTTGATCCAGCAGCCGAACTCCGGCCACACGACCGTCCTCGAATAAGGCTTCACTGACGGGCGTTCCCGGCCAGACCTGAACGAGGCCGGTACCTTGCACTTGGGACGACACCCATTGCATGAACTGGCCCATGGAGAGCACCAAGCCACCCTCCTTGTGCAGGAACGAGGGAGTCCAGGCCAACTCCAAAGCCTTTTCTTTTAACGGGAGCAGACCACTGAAAGCCTGGATGCAGGCGTCCGCAGCTTTCAGCGCCCAGGATCGGCGGCTGGCACCATGCGGGTCCAGCAAGTAGAACACTTTTTCGCAGCCGACTTTGGCCGCCATGGGAATCTGGGAGGGGTCCAGGTCCGGGAAGCTCTCGCGGATGCCCCGGGCCTTGGTGACCACTCCGGAAACGCCGAAGCCGGTGTCGTCCGCCCGTTCATAGCACACCACCTGGGGTGGCATGCCGGGCATGACGGCGCTTTCCACAACCGGTGCGCCTTCGGGATCAACCATGTGGCGCGAGAGGGTGGATAGGAATCCGGCGGTGGCAGGCCCAAAACCGACACAGACGATATCCACATCCATCCGCTGCCGCTCCACCGGCGGGGATGCATCGGTTGCAGGGACTTCAGTGCTCACGGTTAGACGGGATAGTCCAGCGCTTCCGGGATCATGACCTTCGTCAGAGCGTCCGCAGCCCGGTCTTTGGCTAAACGCACGCCGGTCAGGCAGCTATCCATTTTGGAACGTAAGCGCACGAAAGCCTCCAAGCCATCGCACTGGACGCAGGGACCGGCTTTGGCGGGTTTCTGCCCACCCTCGCTGATATCGGAGTAAGCGCGCGCGGCGCTGTCGATGCCCGGGATGATGCCTTCCAGAGATTCGAGATCCTCCGAGCAATAACATGCACGGCAGCTTGCTTCGTCCCAAGCCGGGTGTCGGTTAAAGCCGTAAACCAGCTCGGCGCAGATGCGCCCCACTTCGCCGGAAGCGCGCGCAGCCTGCACGTGGCACAGGTCTGTGAAAAACGCCACAAAGCCTGGAAGACCTTCGCTAAGGGAGGGGTTGGCAGCCCCTTTCTCCTCCAGTTCGATGGTATCCAGAATGAACTGCCGCGCCGCCAGCAGCCAGCACAACGCGTCAGCGAGCGGGAACGTTACGCTTTGACGGGTCTTATGGTAGAGTTTGGCGCCGTCCGCATCGGTGGCGTTTTGCAAGTGGTTCAGGGTCCACAGCCACAGTTTCATACCGGTGGCTAGTGTGCAGGCGCCGGTTCCTGGTCGCTGGGCGGCTATACGGCGCATTTCATCAATCCACTGTTTGAAGTACTCCAGAAACAGCTCATTGGTCATGGTGTGGGAGAGCTGCATGCGCTGGACGGCTTCGGGACCTTCGTAAGTGGCCTCTAGTTGCGCGTCCATCCACTTCTGCCCCAGGAATCCGGGGCAATCCTCCGTAACCCCGTAGCCCCCCATCAAGCTGACAGCTTCGCGCATCATGGTCGCGCCGTAACCGGTATTCCACAGCTTGCAGGCCGGACACAAGACGTTGGCTTGCGCGTCCAGGAGGGCGAAACGAACCATCAGGTCCTCCTCCAGGCCGGCCTTGCGCGCGGGGCCGGACCGCAACAGCGTGAGGGCGTCCTGTTGAGCTTTGGCGAGAACCTTGAAGGCAGCCCGGCCGGTGATGTTCTGCTGTTCAAACAGCCGGTCTTTTTCCCTCTCGACGGGGTCCAGTTCATCAAAGAGACGCGCGGCGGCGAAACCGAGCGAGGCGCTGGCTTCCCCGGTGGCCCAGATGTCGGTTAAACGGTGCAGAACGTCCTCTTTCTGTTGCAGCCCGAGTTCATACCGCGGCAGTCCCGGCGCGCCATCTCCGCCCCGGAAGCGGCGGCGTTGATACATGACGACCGGAGCTACAGCGGACAGGAGTTTGGCGGCGGTCATCAGACCAACGGTTACCCGTGTGCGGCGAAAAACCGCCTCAATAATATCCCCATGGGTATATTTCGGGACGATGACGCCCCCCTTGACGGTGTAGCCGCCAATGATGCGACTGGCAGGGACACGCTGATTAAAAACCGGGTCGCGCGTGGAGCTGAGCTGATGCACCAGCTTCTTGGTGGGCACACCCCGATCGAAGGTGCCGGGATCAGTTTCCTCCAGGATGACCATGCACGACCCTTTGATGCGCGGGTCGTCGGAGTTGACGGCGGCGGTCACCACATTGGCAAACCCCATGTTGGTGATGAACCGGCCGCGTTTGTCCACCTGCAAAACCGGCTCTTCGCCGGGCTGCCATTCGACGACGCGCACTTTGCCGCAGAGCATGCCGGTTTCCACGCCGACAAACGGGATGGGCTCGGTCAAGGCAAATGCGGCGCGAATTTGGATACGATCCTCGCCGGGTTTTGGCGGCGCGGCAAGGCTCATGTATTTTTCGCGTTGTTCGGGCGTGCCGCACTCGTGAATGGGCGCGAGGCCCAGATTCCCCGCGAGGCTGCAAGTGGCCGCGCCGGCATCCACCCACGACAATTCAAAAGCCACCAGGGCCAGCGCCAGGTTTTTGGGCCCTTCCACGAACCCGCCATACTGGGGTTCAAGG
>JBBQYD010000382.1:0-5537 GCA_038209025.1 Verrucomicrobiota bacterium
GGAAATGCCCCGCTGCCGGGATGGGCGGCACCAATGACGAGGTCTGACCAGTGACAGGAAACGTTCACAATCAGCAGCGCGGTAAATGCAACACCCTGACTTCCTCGGCAACCTGGCGTTGCTGACCGAGGCCGTGCAACCCAGGCCGTTGTTTCCTGTGGCCCGGGTGACTCGTGCGCTGGCACAGGCATTGCTGCGATTCAAGTGCCCCCTGCAGGGTTGCCAAAATTGGGATGAGGGAAGGAAAACTCGCAATGATCGCAGGCCAGGCACCATGCCTTGGGGCTTGGTGCTGTCCGTCTCCCATGGCGGTGTCCAGGGGTGAGACATCCTGACGAATGAATGCCGTGAAACGTCCCTTTGCCTGGCTGCTGGCCGGGAGTGCCGGGGGCTTGCTGTTAGTCGCCCCCCCAATCGTTGAGGCCCAACCATTCGTGCGGGGTGCGGTTGAGCGCCAGTTCCCCATCGGCAGCCTCCAAAACACTGGCGAACTGCCCCCCGGACGGTTGCGTTCGCAACTGGAGGCGCTCCCCACAACGACGCAGGATCGCGCCGTGCGATGGCTGCGGAGCTTTCATTTTACGGAAGCTGATGTGCCCTCGCTGCATGCCGATCGGGCGGGCGGGATTCTGTATGTGTGCAGCGGCGCAACGATTGAGGCTGGCGTGCAGCCTGGGCCACCGGTGGTTTCGGCGGCGGCACTGCCCACAAACCCTTTCCCTGCCAGCCTCCTCTTTCACAGCAAGCCCGGCGCACCCAATCTCCTCTACCTCAATTTCTCTGGTGAAGCCGTGTCCAACACGCAGTGGAACACGGAACTCGCCCGAACGATGATCCCCGCGGTGGCCTTCAGCACGGACGTGGACTTCACCACATTCAGCGATGCCGAGCAACTGGCCATCAAACGCATCTGGCAACGGGTGGCGGAGGATTACGCTCCCTTCAATATTGATGTCACGACCGAGCGCCCGGCGAGCCTGTCCACCCGCACGGCCATGGCGTTGAGTCATCGAAGTGTCCAGCGCCCTCAGCAATTGGACCGGGCTCACTACCAATCTGACCGACGCCGAGGGCACCCTGTTGTTTCAGGACTCGGCGGCCGCACAAAACCCCACCCGCTTTTATCGCGGCCGGCTGGAACCTTGAACGTCCGTGATCCGCATGTCTCGAGGGTTGCGTCCTGAAGCCCGGGGTTGCGGATGATCTTCATCCGCCGCGCGGTTCCGCAACCGGACAAAAAAAGCCGCCCGGGGACGGGCGGCTGGTGAGGTTAAAACTTTGCGGGGAAATTAACGGCCCTTCGGGAGCGCCGTCAGACCCGCGTAAACCGCGTTGGCGCCGAGCAACTGCTCGATGCGGAGGAGTTGATTATACTTCGCCAACCGGTCGGAGCGGCTCAGCGAGCCCGTCTTGATCTGGCCGCAGTTGGTGGCCACGGCAATATCCGCGATGGTGGCGTCTTCGGTTTCCCCGGAGCGATGGCTCAGCACGGCGGTGTAGGCATTGTTCTGCGCCAGTTCCACGGCGTCCAGCGTTTCCGTGAGGGAACCGATCTGGTTCACCTTCACGAGAATGGAATTCGCCGTCTTGGTGTCGATGCCCTTCTTGAGGAACTTTACGTTTGTGACGAACAGATCGTCGCCCACGAGCTGAACCTTGTCGCCGAGCTTCTCGGTGAGGGTCTTCCAGTTCTTCCAGTCGCCTTCGGCGCAGCCGTCCTCGATGCTGACGATCGGGTACTTGCCGCAGAGTTCGACGTAAAAGTTCACCAGTTCGTCGCCGGAGATGGTTTTGCCGGTGCTCTTCTTGAAGGTGTAGGTGCCGTTCTTGTTGTAGAACTCACTGCTGGCCACGTCGAGCGCCAGGAAGATCTGCTTGCCCGCTTTGTAGCCGGCGTCCTTGGTGGCTTGCAGGATGGATTCGATCGCGTCTTCGACGCTGTCGAGTTTCGGCGCAAAACCGCCTTCATCACCCACGGCCGTGCTTAGCCCGCGTTTCTTGAGCACGGCTTTCAGGGCATGGAAAATCTCGGTGATCGCGCGCAGGCCTTCGCTGAAGGTCGGCAAGCCGTGCGGCATGATCATGAATTCCTGGAAGTCAATCGGGGCGTCGGAGTGCGCGCCGCCGTTGATGACGTTGGCCATGGGCACCGGCAGGACCTTGGCGTTGGGCCCGCCCAGGTATTTGAACAGCGGCATGCCCAGTGCTTCGGAGGCGGCTTTCGCATTAGCCAGGGAAACCGCCAGGATGGCGTTGGCGCCGAGCTTGGATTTGGTTTCGGTGCCGTCCAGTTCGATCATGATCCGGTCCACCGTCAACTGGTCGAGGGCATCGACCCCCTGCAATTCGGGGAAAATCTTTTCGGTTACGTTCTTAACGGCCTTGGTGACGCCTTTGCCTAAAAAGCGTTTTTTATCGCCGTCGCGCAATTCGATGGCTTCATGTTCGCCGGTGCTCGCGCCCGAGGGCACGGCGGCGCGGCCCACGGCCCCGCCTTGCAGGATAACATCGACTTCGACGGTTGGGTTTCCGCGGGAGTCGAGGACTTCACGCGCCTGAATGTCAAATATTGTGCTCATAGTTTCGTTTTCGAATAAAAGAATACCGAATTAGCCGCACATGATAATGCGGGGCGACGCATAAATCAAGGATGGGCGTAGTATGATTCCAACTGATGGGCCGTCTGGGCACGGCTTATGCATTGTTTGTGTTGCTTTGGCAAGGATGCGCAGGCCCGAGGATCTCAGAGGCACGGGGGGAACATCGGTCGCGGGTGAATTGCGGCGGTTTTGCGGATCACCCAGCTCCCATCCCGGCGGAACGGAACACCGTGCGAAATCCGTTTGGACGAATCGTCCCGAGTGTGGCAGCGTTGGGCTATCATGGAACCAGCCAACGATCGCCGGTTTGGACTCAAGCTTGCCGCGGAAGTATTCCTGGATATCTCGCCAGACTCGTCTCCAGTCAGGAATCCCGGTTTGCGTTCATGACGGAAATTATGGAACTGAACAACCTGCCATCCGGAGAGGCGAACAAACCCGGCGGCGAGGCGGCCGGGACCGACTTGGGAACCTCGACCGACCTGTGGAAGCTGCTCTGGGATTTCGACCCGAATGGATTGCTCGTCCTGGACGACTCGATGAGCGTCGTGCTCGTCAATCGCGCCATGTGCCAGATGTTGAAAACGGACCGCACTGGGCTGCTGGGCAGCAAAGCCATCGAACTACTGGGGGACATTTCCGACTTTGAGCGTGCGTATCGTGAACAGACCGAGGTTCTGGGCCAGGAGATGTCGTACCCTCGATTCGACCTGCACGTGCGCAAGGTGGTTTTCCCGGTCCCGAACGCGAGGGTGGTGGCGGGCATATTCGTGGACCTGACGCGTGAATGGAAGCAACGGAATGAACTGGAGATATTGCGCACCCGGACCGCGCAGGAAGTCCGCAGTGTGGTGGATAAGCAAATGCGAGTTGCCCAGGAAATCGCCGGGTTGCTGGGTGAAACGACCGCCGAGACGAAGGTGAGTTTGCTGCGCTTGTTGGACCTGCTGCACCCGGATCATGAGTGAGGACTCAATCTTTTACGATATCTTCCCCCTGAGCCTGAAACGGCAGGGAGAAGAGGTGTGCGGTGACCAGGTCAAACTTTGCCGCACGCCGGAAAAGACCATCCTGGTTTTGTCGGACGGACTGGGCAGTGGCATCCAGGCGGCCATTCTGGCCCGCCTTACCACCGAGATCATTGCCACCATGTTGAAGGCGGGAGCCCCGTTGCGCGAGGTCATTGAGACCGTGACGGGCACCCTCCCCACCTGCCGCCGCCGGGGTCTCGCATACGCCACCTTCGCCATTCTTGAAATCCAAAACCGCGATAGCCGGTTTCACCTGAGCAGCTTCGACAGCCCGCCAGCCGTCCTGCTGAAACATGGCCAGCCTCACGGTCTGGACACGCGGAGCGAAACCATCGGCGGCAAGGCCCTGAACCTGAGCGAGGGCGTTCTGGCGCACGACGACTTCCTCGGTCTGATGAGCGACGGCGTGTTGTACGCCGATGAAGGGGTGACGATGAACCTGGGATGGGGTTCCGGCGAAATTGCCGCCTGTCTGGCGACCGCGGCGCAGAGCGGCAGAGGCTCAGCCGAAGGCATGGCGCAAGCCGTAATGCATGAAACCCAACGCCGATACGGCGAGATCGTTGGCGATGACGCAACGTTTATAGGTGTGCTCGCGCGCAAACCCCGGCGGCTGATGGTTTTCACCGGGCCGCCCGCGGACAAAGACCGCGATGAGGCTTGTGTGGACCGCTTGATGCGTTTTGAAGGCCGGCGCGTGATCTGCGGTGGGACCACCGCCAATATCGTCGCCGAGCATTGGGGCGAGGTGATCCACGCGGACAACAGCACTGCCCGGGACGGCATTCCGCCGGTCGCCAGCCTGCCGGATATTGACCTGATCACCGAAGGGATTCTGACGTTCGCGCGCACCCTGGAGTTGCTCAAAGAAAGCCATGGCGATCCCAATCGGCTGCCCGTTGACCGCAACGGCGCCGTACTGCTGGCGAGAGAATTGTTGCACGCGGATTCCGTCCTGTTTCTGGCCGGCGAAAGCGTGAATCCTTATTATCAGAACCCACAATTGCCCCGCAGCATTTCCATCCGGCGAAGCCTGGTCAGCCAGATCGCCGAAGCACTGAGTCTCCTGCAAAAAGAGGTGGCCACGGAGTGGACCTGAGACGCCGTCGGCCGCCACGACAGCGCGGCCAGATATTAGCCCCGGAAAAGACCCGCCCACAGAGTTGGGCGGTTTTGGTAACTCCTGGCGTCCGAAATTGACCAACGGCTGATGGACGACTGCCCGCGCATATAGAACAACCAGACCAGGACTGAACGCCACGTTGGCAGCATTGACAGGCCTAAAAAAGTCTCTTGACGTATTTCGCGGGTCCTCTACACTCCGGCTTACCGACATAACCCCGACCTAAAACCAAAACACCTGTGAATCACTTGATTTACCATGGGAGTGCCTTGTTCTGGCAGGACCGAGTTCGCGTGGCCGGAGGAAACGCCGTCAAACCCAGCAATCTCCCTCACAGATTCCACTCAAGCAAACTAGTAGAAATCCAAACCAAATCCTAAATACTATGAAAAAGCCATCCCAGTCAGTCTCATGGGCACGGTCCGTGGCCGTTACCCAGTCGCTGCTCAGCGGACCGATAAAATCCCTGGGCGGAATGATATTGCTTGCGCTGTTCACACTGCTGTTGTCGGTGTCGCAAGTCCACGCCTCCGGATTCACAGACAGCTTTGAAGGCTACGCCGCCGGTTCGCTGGAGTCGAATGACGGCAACGGGCCGAACGCTGGGGTCAACGGCGGGCTCAATCCGTGGTTTGGTGTGCCCGCCAGTCTGGCCCCCCCGAGCTTCTCGGTGGTTACCAACGAGTACGGGGTCGTCCCGCATAGCGGCACCAACATGATCCGAGGGCATACTTTTAATGCTCTGTACCACAAAAATAAGGAATGGTACAACGTGTCGTATCG
>JBBQYD010000383.1:0-5529 GCA_038209025.1 Verrucomicrobiota bacterium
TCCTCCCTGGTGGCGCTGTTCGGCGGCAAAGGCGAAGAACTGAGTTTCCAGGAGTTCCTGCCGGGCTCGACGAATCTCCTGCCCGCCGCCATGGCCAACCTGGACGTGCTCGCCAAAGGCCTCTATGAGCGCCCGGAACTGCGCCTGGAGATCGAGGGCAGCGCGGACCCGCTGATAGACCTCGCGGCGTTGCGCCGCGCGAAGCTGCCCCAGCGATCGCTGGAGCCGAGTGGGGAAACCGCCGTGACCCTGCTCCCGGCTGGAACCAACGCCGCCAGCCCCGAAAGCCTGCCCGCCCGCAGCGCCCGGATCGCGCCCTCGCTCAAGAAAGGCGCCACCGCCCTCCGGGGCGCGCCGGCGCACTGGTCTTTGGAACCCCAATCCACAGCCAGCGCAAGCCCCTCCCCCCAGGGCCCCGCGGAAACGTTCGCCTCCGCCAAAGGCGCCACCGCCCTGTTGGCGATTCCGTCGCCCCCAGGGGGCACGGAATCAGACGCAGAGGCTCAGCTTTTGGAGACTGTCGAGCTGCCGCCCAATGCTCTGCAAACCCTGGCGGCACAGCGCGCTCTGAATGTTAAAGCGTATCTGGTCCAAACCGGGAAGGTTGAAGCGCAAAGAATCGCCGAGCTGGCTCAAAGTGCCAGTGGCAAAGGCAGCCGCGTGTATTTGCGCCTGCGCTGACGCGCCGGGCTTCGCTCATTTTCCAAGGTATTTTGACGGGTTGCGTATCCGGTCGAGCCGTTCCGTTTCAAACTCGCGCCGCGTGTTGCGGTGCCGTCTTCGTCGCAGCGCCATCACGACGGTTTGCGGCAGCAACCAGGCCTGTTTGAGAAGTCTGGCGACGGTTCGGAGAATCACATCCATAGAGTTGCTGGGTTCAAAGCCTGCGCGGGGACTCATCTCGCGGCGTCGTCCGGGCCTGGGTCCCGGCGATTGCCGCTTGAGAACCCCAAACCAGAATCGTGCCGAATTCCGTGGTCGGATCCACACGTGCCCCCATGGCGGGCGGTTTAGCTGGAACCGTGCCGCCGGGCATTTTTTCCGTGAGCGCGTTGTCCTTTAGCCGGTTAGGGTTTTCCAGGAGGCGTCCGCTGGGGTTGGGAGGCTGGCAAATCGTGCAGATTGCAACACGCGCCGATCTCAGGCCGGGCAATTCGCATTATTCCACCTGGCTGGGGGCCTCGCCAGCGAGGGGCGCTAAATGTCGAAGTGCTTAAACCGCATCGAGTTGGCGCTTCACCGGCGAAGGCGGCACTTCACCTGCTGGGTAACCTTGGTGAATTCGGTCATTGGGGAGTTTTTATATCATGCATCCACAGCGAATCAGCGCTCGGGCCGAATACCTCCAGGGGGAAAGGGAGCGCATCAGGGTTTCGGCGAGCCTCGCCGAGCGGTTTCCCGGCTTGAAGTCTCTGGGCGTGCTGCTCATCTACTTCGGACCGGGAGGCCTCATCCGGCACAGCGAGATCAAGTACTCCGTCAATCTCGCTTTTGCCAAGTCGATGTTTTGCTTCAACTGCCCCAACGATGAGTGCGTGGGTGGCAGTTTTGATTTGAGCGCAGAACTCGCCCGGGCCGTCGCCGAACGCCGGGCGACCGTGGATGGGGAGGTGCGCTGCGCAGGCTGGCAAAGCAAGACCACGATCGACCGAATCTATTGCGGCTATGTCCTGCGCTACAAACTCACCTTGGGCTTCTAAGCGGCAAACGACTGATTTCCATGAGGCTTGCGAGCCGCATGCCGCCCCGCGGCGCTGGGGGAGCCCGCGGGCAAACGTCCCGTCCGGAGGTGTCTCACTGGCTCACGCCGGCCGTGCCGCTCATGCCGGGAGGGTTCCTGGTCTGGGGGTTTTTCATCGCCCTTTTCCCTACAAAACCCCAAGGCGCCGCTGCCGCTGCCTGTGGCATGGTCTTCCTTAACCAGGTATTCTTTTGAAACCCGCAATGATAGACCGCGCGTCCGGGCCAAACATCGGGCTGGAGGGCTTGCTGAGCCGGGTCGCCGAGCAAGTCCGCCCCCATGCCCCGCCGAACGAAGCGCCCCTGCGGGCCGAGGTGTTCAGCATCGAACAGTTGGGCCGCCACGCCAAGAGCCTCGCGAGAAGTCATCAGATCCTCGCCCAGCGGTCCGCCAATCGGCTGCTGGCGAGGCTGGGCCAGAATGAACAGATTCTCAGGGCTTACAACCGCGCCACCCAGACGGTGGACCAGACCCGGCGGGTGACCCACGCCGCCGAATGGCTGCTCGACAATTTCTACCTGATTGAGGAGCAAATTCAGATGGCCCGGCGCCATCTGCCGCGGGGCTACAGCCGCGAGCTGCCTCGGGTTCGGACGGGTTCTTCCGCCGGGCTGCCCCGTGTCTATGACATCGTGCTGGAACTGATCTCCCATGTGGACGCGCAACTTGATGCGGAACCCTTGTGCAGCTTCGTCGCCGCCTACCAAACCGTGTCCACCTTGAAACTGGGCGAGCTGTGGGCGATTCCGATCATGCTCCGGCTGGGCTTGATTGAAAACCTGCGGCGGGTCACCGCCCGGTTGACGATCGGACGCCGCGACCGCGACCTGGCGGACATGTGGGCGGAGCGCTTGCAGGAGATGGCCACGACGAATCCCACGCATCTCGTCGTGGTGGTGGCGGAAATGGCGCAGTCCGACCTGCCCCTGTCGAGTTCGTTCGTGGCGGAATTCTGCCAGCGGTTGTCGCGCCAGAGCCCGGTGATGCACCTGGCGCGGAGCTGGCTGGAGCAGCGGCTCACTCACCAGGGGCTTTCCATCGAGCAACTGGTCCAGATAGAGAGCCAGAACCAGGCTGCCGACCAGGTGTCCGTCAGTCACACGATTAACAGTCTGCGGTCGCTGGCGGCTTTGGATTGGCGCGAGTTTGTCGAGACGCTCAGCCAGGTCGAGCAGACCTTGCGCCTCGACCCGGCCGGGGTTTACGGGGCCATGGACTTTTCCACTCGCGATCGCTACCGGCATGCGGTCGAGACCCTCGCGCGGCACAGCCAGATGCCGGAGGCCGAAGTTGCTCAAAAAGCCGTTCAACTGGCCGAGGCGAGCGCTCGGGAAAAAGGCATTCAAGACCGCACCGCGCATGTGGGGTATTATCTGATCGACAAAGGCCTGCCGGTGCTGGAACGGGCCGTGAAAGTGCGCCGGCCATGGCCGGTGATCCTCGAACGGGTCCTGCGCCAGTTTCCGCTGGCGTTTTATGGGGGGGGCGTTTTGTCGCTCACCGCCCTGGCCACTTTCGGATTCCTGCGGCAGGCCATTGCCCTGGACGTGCGGGGCTGGAAACTCGGGCTGGCCACGCTCATTTTCCTCGTTTGCTCCAGTCAATTGAGCGTCTCCTTGATGAATTGGCTATCCACCCTGCTGGTCAAGCCCCGTCTGCTGCCGCGCCTGGATTACTCCGCCGGCATCGCGCCCGAGTGCCGCACCATGGTGGTCGTGCCCACCATGTTAACCAGCCCGAGCGCGGTCGATAGGCTCGTCGAAACTTTGGAGATTCATTATCTGGCCAATCGTGACCAGAATCTCCATTTCGCCTTGTTGACCGATTTCCCGGACGCGCCGGCGCCGAGCCAGCCGGAGGACAAGGTGTTGGTGGAGCGCGTGCGCGCGGGCATCGAGATCCTGAATGTCAAGTACCAGGAGGACCGGCCCAATATCTTTTTCCTGTTCCACCGGCCCCGCCGCTGGAACAAGGTCGAAGGCCTCTGGATGGGGTATGAACGCAAGCGGGGCAAGCTGACTGAGTTTAACGCCCTGCTGCGCGGCAGGTCCAAGGACTGCTTTTCAGACATTATCGGCGACGCTTCCTTTCTGCCCTCCATCAGATTTGTGATCACGCTGGATACGGACACGCAACTGCCGCGCGATTCCGCCCGCCAGCTCGCCGGAACCATGGCCCATCCGCTCAACCGGCCGCAGTTCGACCCGGTGAAGGGCGTGGTGGTTGACGGGTACGGGATTTTGCAGCCGCGGGTGGGCGTGAGTCTGCCCAGCGCCGACCGTTCCTGGTTTGTCAAACTGTTTGCCGGAGACGTCGGGATTGATCCTTACACGCGCGCGGTTTCCGACGTGTACCAGGATGTTTTCGAAGAAGGCTCCTTTATCGGGAAAGGGATTTATGACGTGGATGCCTTTCAACAAGCCGTGGCCGGCCGTTTTCCCGAGAACACCGTCCTGAGCCACGACCTGATCGAGTCCTGTCACGCGCGCTCGGCGCTGGTCAGTGACGTCGAGCTATACGAGGAATATCCTTCCCGTTACAACGCGGACATCAACCGGCGCCACCGTTGGATACGCGGCGACTGGCAGATCGCGCAGTGGCTCCTGCCGCGCGTTCCGGGACCCGATGCCCGGCGCATTGCCAATCCCCTTTCCAGTTTGTCCCAATGGAAAATCCTCGATAATCTTCGGCGCAGCCTGGTGCCGGCGGCCTTGCTGTCGTTGCTGCTCTGCAACTGGGTCCTGCTCCCTGAACTGGGCGCCGCCGGCCCCCTGCTGGTCCTGCTGATCATCACGCTGCCGGCCTGGTTGTCGGCCGTCGTCGAGGTCTTTCGCAAGCCGCGCGAGGTGCCTTTCCTGTTCCACTTGCGCGGGCTGGCCCGCTCGTTCGCGCGCCAGCTCGGCCAGGCCTCGCTGACCTTTGTGTTCCTGCCGTACGACGCATTCATCAGCCTGGATGCCATCGGCCGGACGTTGATTCGCGTGCTCTTCACCCGCAAACGGCTGCTGGAATGGCAAACTTCCAGTGATGCCGAAGCCAGCGCTCGGAGTGGCCCCGCCGGCTTCTATGCGACCATGTGGGCCGCGCCCGTGCTGGCGCTGGCGAGCGGGCTTTTTCTGCTGCTGGTGCGGGAGCATCCCGGTTCGCTGGCCACGCTGATCCTGGCGCTGTGGTTCGTTTCCCCCTGGATTGCCTGGCGCATCAGCCAGCCGATCGAAGCTCCGGAGCCGGCGCTGGACCAGGACCAGCTATTCTTCCTTCGGCGGACGGCGCGGAAGACCTGGCGATTTTTTGAGACCTTTGTCACGGCCCAGGAGAATTGGCTCCCGCCGGATAATTTCCAGGAAGAGCCGGTGGCGGTGGTCGCTTCACGCACGTCGCCCACCAACATGGGGCTGGCGCTGCTCGCCAACCTGGCGGCGTGGGATTTTGGGTATCTCTCCGTTGCCCGGCTCGTGCAACGCACGCACGATGCCCTGGCCACCATGCGGCTCCTGGAGCGGCACCGGGGCCATTTCCTCAATTGGTATGAGACCCGAACCCTGAAGCCCCTGCTGCCGCGCTATGTTTCCAGCGTGGATAGCGGCAATCTGGCGGGACACCTGCTGACGCTGGCACCCGGTTTGACGGAATTTGCAGCTCAGAAAATCTTCGCGCCGCAACTCTTCGCCGGTCTCCGTGACACGGTCGGAATTCTCAAGGAACTGGCTGGCGGCACGATCCCCGGCGCGTCCTTCTCGGCCGCGCAGATTACCGAGTTGGATCAACTCGAGTCCGACCTGGCCGAT
>JBBQYD010000384.1:0-5479 GCA_038209025.1 Verrucomicrobiota bacterium
GTTCGTTTGCACAATGACGCCGGCCTCGGCGGCTTGCCCCGCCGCATGGGAGGGTGTGCCCGGTTGACACACCAGCGTCAACGCCAGCAGCGTGGTAATCCGTAAAGCCATTCGAGGCCTACGCTTTCGCCAGGGCGGTCGCGTGTCGTTGGATTTTGCGGATCGCTTCGGCAATTTGGTCCATGTCGGTCTTCGGGCCGAGCAACGTGTGCTGGGTGAACCACGCCGCTTGCTCGGAGAGTTTGTCGTTGGCGGGGCATGAGGTTCGCTCGGGCCATTGCGCCAGCGTTTCAGCGGGGAACAATCGCTGATACGAACGTGAAGCGAGCGTATCCTTGATGAATCGCTCCCGATTCAGCATTCCGTAGCCGGCATTGCATCCCACGATGCCTTCGGAGGACAGGACCTTCAGGAATTTCTGACGTGACAATCCCGCGAAATGTTCGGGCAGGTAGCGGAACATGAACAAATGATAGCCATGCCGGGTGCAGCCCTCGTAGGTTTTTGCGGGTATGATCCCGGGCACATCCTTGATTAGAGTGCGGAGGTAGGCGGCATTTTGCTCGCGAATTCTCATCTGGTCTGGCAGCCGCGTCAGTTGCGCGTTCAGGATGGCTCCCTGGAACTCGCTCAATCGAAAATTGCCTCCGCGGCTGCTCCGATACGAGAAATCATTGCTGGAGGTTTGTCGTGCGCGGCAGTTGTTGTGGAAGGAATAGCATTGGTCGGCGAGTTGCTCGCTGCTGGTGAGGATCGCTCCGCCGTCGCCGCAGTTCAGGTTCTTGCTGGCCTGAAAACTGAAACACCCTGTGTCGCCCCAGGTGGCCAGCGGGCGACCGCGCCACTCGGCCAGGTGCGACTGGCAGGCATCCTCAACCACCGCCAGTTTGTGTTTCCGTGCCACCGCCAGGATGCGATCGAGATCCGCCGCCGAACCGCCCAGGTGCACCGGCAGAATGGCACGGGTGCGATCGGTGATGGCCGCCTCGATTTTCGAAGCGTCGATCTGCATGGTCTCCGGGTCGGTATCCACGAAAACCGGCAGGGCATGGTGCAGCAGGATCACGTTCACCGTGGCGATGAACGTATAGGGCGCGACAATCACTTCATCACCGGCGGAGACGCCGACCGCGGCCAGCGACGTAAACAGGGCGCTGGTACCGCTGTTCGTGGCGATGCAATACTTGGCTCCGGTGGTCTCGGCCCAGGCCTTTTCGAACGTTTGCACCTGTTTGCCGCTTCCGCGAAACCAGTGACCGCTCCGCACGACATCCACCACGGCACGGTCTTCGCGCTCGTCGAAGATGGGCCACTTCGGGAATGGTTTGCCGCGAACCGGCTTGCCACCCAGGGCGGCCGGCTTATCCGATCCAGAGGCCAAGGCGGCCTGGTTGCCGGACGGTTGGCCATCTGCCAACCTCGGCAGCGCCATTGAGAAGGCGGCACCCGCGATGGCGGTGGTGCCCAGGAATTGACGACGGGTGATCGAATCTTTCATACTGATCCTCTCTCGGGCCAGGCTGTTTGGCCGGACCTTTCATTTATTTCTCTGAACTGCGTAATCGAGTCATGAGCCGTCTGACCCCGGCCTCAATCTGATTCTCGACCTCTGCGGACCAACGCCGCGCTGGCAAACCGTAGGGCATCATGGAAGTGGACCCTTCGTAGCCCCAACGAGGCTCGGCTAACGGCGGCATATCCTCTTTTAAGACCCTCAGCGACGGGATATAGGCCATGACATCGTTGCAGTAGCCGGCCACCCAGATTTCCGGCCCGAATTCTTTTTTGAATAGTAGCGAGTAGTCCACCACCGGCTCGCCACCCAGGGCGATCAACAATTGCCGCCCGCCCAGCTGCCAGGCCTGGATGGGGTATGGATACGTCCGCGCCAGCGGTTTGCCGGATTGTATCTGCTTTTGCAGGCGCGCCCCCCAACGTCGTGCGGTCGCATTTCCACGGGTGTCCGCGGCAGCTTTTTCCACCTCGGCTTCGGTGGGCGCTGTTCCTAGTGCGAGGTCCACCATTTCCATCGAGACCGCCAGTGTAGGGGGGAGGGTCTTGGGGGGCAGGAGCAGGACCTCTTCCACCGCCGAGGCCAGCATGGTCCCGTAGCGCTCGGCCAGGGTGCTCTGTCGGCGAGGAAGGGGATTCTGATCGCCGCCGCAGCCCATGAAGAACATGGCGGTTGCTCCGGGATGGCTTTTTTCGAGCGCCAACTGGGCGAAACCGGCGTAATCCGCGGACCATTCGTATCCGTCCAGCACGGTGTTGTGGCAGGCATAACCAAACAACACCGCCTGGAGGGTGCCCTCCGGGGAACTCACTGCCAGAACGGGAACGGCGTGGTCCACCGGCCCGCGGGGTGTTTGTCCCGCCAAAAGAATCTTCGGCACCTCTCGTTCCACATTGTTCCGACGGTTCACGGCAAAACCGGTCTTGCCTTCGCCGCCGGCTAAGCGTGCTGGTTTCAAACCCGCAAACGCCCTCTCGACGGTGTTTGCCAGGTGATCCTCCAGTTCAGCCGAGTATTCCGCCACCAAGGCCCGATGGTTATCATCCAATCCAAAAGTATCGATGGCAGACTCTCGGAGCAGCGGTCCCGAGTGAGTGTGGGACGCGGCGAGGATGACTTGCTCCGGCGCGAGCCCCAGGCGTTGTTTCAAGGTGGCGCAGGTGTGCCGGTAAATCGTTTGGGGAATGCCCAGCAGATCGCACGTGACCACCACGGCTCGCTGGCCCTTGGCGTCCTCCAGCGCCAATGCCTTGAGTCGCAGTTCCATTTGCGTGCCTTGGGACGGCTTTGTTCTCGCGCCATAGCCGCCCATCCAAAGGGACTTGCTGGGGGTGATGATCGTTGTGGCGATTCCGGCTTTCCAGGTCGGATTTTCGGCAGGGGCCGCCGCTGCAAGCCAGCCGACACATAATGACAACAGCCAGATTGCGAAGCGAAGTTTCATGGTGTGGTGTGCAACTGCCCCACGTATTTCAAGAACTCCCGGGCGGTCTTATCCAGGTTGGAAATCGATCCGCCACCTTCGAGCACCTCGCACATCTCATACACGAGATAGCCCTGGTAGCCGATCTCACGCAGGGTGCTGATGAACGTTTTGTAATCGATTATCCCCTCGGGATCCGCCATGGACGTGGCGCGAAGCAACTGTTCCTGCGGCAGGTAGTTCGTCAGTTCGTTCACATAACGAAAACGCGGCTGCCGCTTGTACTGGGCGGCAATCGTGTTCACGATATACGGCTTCATCTTGAGGATCGAGCGACGAATCTCATCCGGACCCAATCCTTCCAGGGTGGGCGACCAGGCGTCCCATCCCGACTTCACGTTGGGCAGATTGACCTCATCCAGGAGCCACTTCATGGCATCGTGATGCAGGGCAATGTCATGGTGGTTCTGCACCGCCAGCGTGACACCGTACTTCGCGGCCTCCTTGCCAGCCAACTTCAAACCCTCCACCACCAGCGCATATTGGCGGTCATAGGGAATTCCCGGGCGCTCGTAACCGGTAAAGACCCGCAGCATCGGACATTCGAGGTCCCGTGCAAGGCGCGCCACTTCGCCGATATAGGCGGCCTGAATTTCGACATGTGGAATGCCTGGCTTGTCGATTCCAGCGGTGAAATCCGAATAGCCGGCCAACCCCGCCAGGGTGATACCGAGCTCCTTCATTCGCGCTTTGAGTTTCTGGCGAGCCGCCTCGTCGTAGTCCAGCGGTGACAGGTGCGGGCGCTTGGCCATGATCATCACCGAGTCAAACCCCAGTTCTTTGGCCTTCACCAGGAACTCATCGAGATTAAGCTGCGCCTGCCCACGCCAGAGGCCGGCGTAACCGATGGAATGAAGGCAGGGCTTGATCCGAAAATCCTGCGGGTCTCCGGAGGGTGTTTTTTGCGCGATGAGCGGCAAAGCCAGCAACGTCCAAAGCAAACTGGCGAGCGCGCAGCACTTCAGCCGGTGCGAAGGAAGAACGAGCCGAGGCTTCGATCTGCGTTGTGGTTGGGGGGCGATCATTGGTGCGAATGTAGGCAACGGAATTCGGGAGTCAAGCAAATCACGGTTACCGTCGTTTTCCCCAGGATTGATGGGTTAAACCAGCGTGATTTCCAGTCTCTGACCGGGGGTGATAACGAGGGTCTTGGCGAACTTAACACTGGCCCGCCCCTCGTTCACATTCAGCGATGCCGAGAGGGGTTGACCGCCCAATCTGACCTCAACGCGTGACCAATCCTCGTCTTCCGGGACCGCAGCGGTTAGCGTGTTTAACTGGAGCCGTCCCCAGAGCAAATCAATGACAGATTTCAGCCCGCGGTCCTGACGTGTTTGACTGTAGCTTCCCCAACCCTCAGCCCCGACAAACGGGGCTTTGAAATTCTCCGGAGTGAGGCGGGGCGCAAAGCCAATGTGACCACGCGGGCCGTGAAACTCGAAACCGCAGACGGCGAGGAAAACCCCGTAGCTCGCCATGCTGCGCGCGTAGTGGTCGCCGCACTCGATCTCGTTCCAAGGGTTCCGCCGCAGGGGATCGTAACGATCATGCACAGCGCGAGTGATAGCCAGGCCTTCCGTCAGCATGCCTTCCCAAATCATATGACTGGCGACCTGGTATTCGAAACCGTTCATGCACTCGTTAAAATAGCCCGCCGCCCAATCCGGACCTTTGCCTTTGGCCTGGGCGTAATCCCAATCTGACCGGGGGAAGGTGCACATGAGCAAACCCGCCTCTCCCGGCATGGCATACCAGCGGCCAGGCGGGTAGGCATCGCGGTAAGGTCCCACGTCCGGAGTGAAATTGTAGCGCCAGAGCGACCGGAGCGCCGCCACGGTCTCCTTCTGCGGCAGTGCGCGCGGCAGCCCTACTTGAAACGCCCAACTCTGGCCGAATACCTGGTCGATATGACAACCGGTGCCCGAGTTGATGGCATCCAAGTGCTTCGGATCGGGCTTGTTCACGAAGTAATCCTCCGCGAACAATTCGGTGACAATCCGCTTGTGACCCAGATCGAAGATCGCCCGGCATTTCCGCGCAAATTCCAGGTCCTGGACGTCGATGGCCATCGCCTCCGCCGCAAGCAGCGCCGCCAGATAAAGACCGCTCAACCAGGCCACCCGGCCGTACCAGTCCGTGTCCAGCGTGTTATGCTGGTTGCCTTCGAGCAACCCGCCCCGGTTTGGGTCTTTGGACATCAGCCACATGGCGGCTTGCCTGATGCGCGGCCAATTCCGTTTCAGGAAACCGTCATCCACCGACATCTGGTGCTCGCGCAATGCCCGTAGAATTGTTCCTGCCTGGCCATCCACGGCGGGGATCTGGTTAAACTCCCCCCGAAAATGAATGGCGCCATCCGGTTGGAGTGCCAGCCCAAAATCAACCCGCTCGCGCACCGTACGCTCAAGATCCGGAAACAACCTACCCACGGCTTGGGCGTAGTGCCAAACATGCCCGCAGGTGCCTTCACAGCAGCCCACTCC
>JBBQYD010000385.1:0-5470 GCA_038209025.1 Verrucomicrobiota bacterium
GGAGGCCGACGCGCCGTACCAGCCACCCCCGGATCGAAAATACAGCGTGACGTAGGAAACGGCCCCAGGATCCGGCGCGAACACCTCCAGGTCAAAGCTCGTGAACGAAGCCAGGTTCAGAGTTACGCTGCGGTCCCAATAGCACCGCGAGTTGCGCGTCGCAAAATCGCAAGTGAGCAACATGACCTGCTCCGCGCCCCACTCTCCACCGGGCGCCATTGAGACCGGCGGCGCGCCGATCCAGGCTTGCCGGGCGGCGTTGGTACTCGAATAGGCAAAGTCATCAATGACCAAGGCAGCCCCGCGGCCACTTAAACCGCCAGTTAACAAAAGGCCGGCGCAAAGGAGCAGGGTCAGAGTTGTTTTATTTCCCATGGCCGGACTGCATCGCGTGAGTGAGTTCGTCTGATTTGGCGTGGATGGCTTCACGGCTGCACCTGGCCAGCTTGGGATAACGGGGGCCGAAAAAGCAAGAACAGCCTTGAGTTTCCCTCTCCTGAGCTTAGTTTTCGGAAGATGTTGTTGGAATTCACAAAAATGAACGGGGCCGGGAATGACTTTGTGCTGGTGGACAACCGCGAGCGGAAGGTGAGCCTGGACGCCGGGCAGATCGTGCGGCTATGCGACCGCCACCGGGGCATTGGCGCCGATGGCCTGATGCTGTGGGTTCCCTGTGCCAGCGGCAAAGCCGATTGGGCGTGGCAGTTCTACAACAGCGATGGCAGCCCGGGTGACATGTGCGGCAACGGCGCCCGGTGCTTCGCCCGCTTTGTTCGCAAACAAACCGGCAACCTCCGTGATTTCACCTTTGAAACCGGAGCGGGGGTTATCGCGGCGCAGTTCCGGGGCGATTTGGTGACCGTGAATCTAACCGCGCCAAACGGACTGCGTTTGCATGAGCAAGTGGCACTCCGGAGCGGCCCGGCAATCATCCATTCGGTGAACACCGGCGTGCCGCACGCGGTTTTGTTCGTGCCCGATGCCGACAAAGCCATGGTGACGGACTGGGGGGCGGAAATCCGGCGGCACGCGCATTTCGGGCCCCGGGGTACCAATGTGAACTTTGCGCAAGTGCTGGGCCCCAGCCACATGCGGGTGCGCACGTTCGAGCGGGGGGTGGAAGGGGAAACCCTGGCTTGCGGCACCGGGGTGACCGCCACCGCCTTGATTTCCGCGCGGGTTCATGGTTTCACCTCGCCGGTCAAGGTGCGGGTGCAGGGCGGCGATCAACTCGAGGTCGATTTCCTGGATAATGGGAAAGAGTTCAGTGAGGTGAAGCTGACAGGCCCCGCCGACTTTGCCTTTGAGGGCAGGATTGAGCTATAATCTGGCTGGCAAAACCGCCCCGGATATCCGAGTTTAGGGTCCTGATTCAGATTCAAAGCCATGTTTACTGGAACTTACACAGCTATTGTGACGCCGTTCAAGGGCGGCAAAATCGATTATGCCGCGTTGGAGCGTCTGGTCACCCTGCAGGCAAAAGCCGGCGTGGATGGCATCGTGCCGGTAGGCACCACGGGAGAATCGCCCACCGTCAACTACGAGGAGCATATTGAAATTATCGCTTCGAGCGTGAGGTTTGCTCGCGGCCGTCTCAAAGTGATGGCTGGAACCGGCGGCAATTCCACCAGCGAAGCGGTTTATTTGACCGAGGAGGCCGAAAAAGCCGGGGCGGATGGTTCTCTCCAAGTGGCACCGTATTACAACAAACCGACTCAGGAGGGACTGTTTCAACATTTCCGCGAAGTTGCCCGCAAAACGAGCCTCCCGCTGATGCTCTACAGCATACCCGGCCGTTGCGGCATCGAAATCAGCGTCGAAACCGTGGCGCGGCTGGCGGCCGCATGTAAGAACATCGTCGGCATCAAGGAAGCAGGCGGAAACGCGGACCGCGTGAGCCAGCTCCGAGCAACCCTGGGGCCGCAGTTCGATATTTTGAGCGGGGATGATTCCCTGACGCTGCCATTCATGGCGGTGGGAGCCCAGGGGGTGATCAGTGTGGCCTCCAACGTCATCCCGAAACAGGTGGCGCGCATGGTCAAGGCGTATGCCGCCGGGGACGTCAAAGCGGCGCTGAAACTCCACCAGAACTATTATCCACTATTCAAGGATCTGTTCATTGAGAGCAACCCCGGACCGGTTAAAGCCGCGCTGTCCATGATGGGGTTGATTGAGGATGAGTGCCGCCTGCCGTTGGTGCCGATCAGTGACCGTTCACGGGACACCTTGCGCGCAACCATGAAGAAGTGCGGCGTGCTGAGCTAATAACGGGCCTTCATCCGCGTTTTCAGGTATGACCAGAATCATCATTGTCGGCTCAAAAGGGCGCATGGGCCGGGCGCTCGTGACCAGCGCCGCCCAGGACCCGGAGCTTGGCGTCGTGGGCGAGGTGGACCAGGGCGAGGACTTGGAGTCCGTGCTCGGGCAGGCGGATGCGGTCATTGATTTTAGCTCGCACACCGCCACCGCCGGGGTCGCAAAGGCCTGCGCGCATTTCAGAAAAGCCCTGGTGGTCGGCACCACCGGACACTCGCCGGAGGAGAAAGCGAACGTGCTGAAACATGCGGCTGACATCCCGATGGTGTTTTCCTCGAATTACAGCACCGGCGTTAACACCCTGTTCTGGCTGACGCGCAAAGCCGCTGAAATTCTTGGACCCGACTTCGACCTTGAAGTCGTGGAAATGCATCACCGCTTGAAACATGACGCGCCCAGCGGCACCGCAAAGTCGCTGGCGGAAATCCTGGCCGAGGTTCGACACCAGCGGCTGGAGCAGGTGATTCGCCACGGCCGCGCGGGAATCGTGGGCGAACGCACCCCGACGGAAATCGGCATGCATTCGCTGCGCGGCGGCGATGTGGTGGGCGATCACACAGTCATCTTCGCGGGTGTCGGCGAGCGGGTGGAACTCACCCACAAAGCCTCCACGCGCGAGACCTTTGCCAAGGGCGCGCTGCGCGCCGCAAAGTGGGCGGTTTCCCAGCCTCCCGGTCTATACGACATGCGGGACGTGCTGGGATTGAAGTAAGACCGGCCGCGCGCGCTCAGCCTCAGCCGCGAGCAACCTGAAAACAGTCGGATGATTACCGCGTATATCTCCATCGGGTCAAACCTGGGGGACACCTCCGATAATGTGCGCCGTGCGGTGAAGCGCTTGAGCGATTTGTCCGACCATCCGGTGCGCGCCTCCTCGCTTTGGCGGACAACCCCGGTGGATTGTCCGCCAGGGTCCCCGGCTTTTATCAATGCCATGGCCGCCCTGTCCCCGCGCGCGGGGGAAACTCCGGAGTCGCTTTTGTCCAGGCTCCAGTCGCTTGAAAGAGACTTCGGACGTACCGGGAAGGCGGTGTTGAATGAGCCACGTCCGCTGGACCTGGACCTGATCGCTTTCGGGGACGAAACGCGGGCTGGTCCGGCACTCGTCCTGCCTCATCCCCGCGCCCACGTGAGAAGGTTTGTGCTCGCGCCGCTGAGCGAAATCGCTCCCGGCCTCCGCCTGCCGGGTCAGGAAAGAACGGTCGTGGAGCTGTTCGCCGAGGCCCCTCCAGATGCCGGCCTGGTTCGGTTGGGGCCCGTGATTTGACTCCGCCGGGGAGGTCAGGAGTCGATGACTTCCACAATCAGCTCCGCGGCAGGCGGAGGTTCGGGCGCTACCGCAAAGGCTCGTTGAATGCGCACAGCGGCTTGGTCGGCGGCTGCCGCGGTGGCCGCATGGACCCGGGCCATCAAGCTCCCGGTTTGGACGGCGGCTCCCGGTTTGGCAAGCTGGTCCACCCCCACGTCATGGTTAATACACATGTCCTTCGTCAGTCTTCCACCACCCAGGTCGCGGATGACCTCGCCCAAAACCCGGGCATCGCAACCGGCGATGTATCCCGGCCCGGGTGCGAGCACCTCACGAATTTCCGGGGCCTGGGTGTCCACCGCAAGTTTCCGGCGATAGGCCACGAGGTCCGCGCCCTGGGCGGCCAGCATTTCCTCCCATTTGCGCAAGGGCGTGCCGGATTTCAGGCAGGTCTCAGCCTGCCGCCGGGCCGTCGGATAATCCGGCGCCCGCCTGGTCAGGCAAAGCAGATGCGCCGCACACGCCAGCACCAGTTGGCAAAGGTCCTCAGGCCCCCGGTTTTCGAGGCAGCGAACCGACTCTTTGACTTCCAGCCAATTGCCGGCGGCTTCCCCCAAAGGGGTGTTCATATCCGTCAACAGCGCGCGGGTGGCGGTGCCGCATTCATTGCCAAGCCGCACCATGGCCCGGGCCAATTCCCGGGCTTGACCACGCGTTGACATAAAGGCAGCCCCGCCGAATTTGACGTCCAAAATGAGCGCGTTCAGCGACTCAGCGAGTTTCTTGGACAAAATGGACGCGACAATCAAAGGAATGGAAGGAACCGTCCCGGTGACATCGCGCAACGCATACAGCCCTTTGTCCGCGGGGACCATGTGGTCGGTTTGGCCGCAGATCACACACCCGATGTCCCGCACGACCTCGCTTATCCGCGCCGGTGCCAGGATGGTCTTAAACCCCGGAATCGAATCGAGTTTGTCCAGCGTGCCGCCAGTGATCCCGAGCCCGCGCCCGGAGATCATGGGGACGCGAAATCCCAGACCGGCGAGCAGCGGGGCAAGCGGCAAGGAAACCTTGTCTCCGACCCCGCCTGTGGAATGTTTATCCACCAGCGGCCGTTCATCTTCGGGAAATACCAGCACTTCGCCGGAATCGCGCATCGCCAGCGTGAGCGCGGCCGTTTCTTCGCCGCTCAAGCCGCGGAAGAAGACCGCCATCAGGAAAGCCGCCATCTGGTAATCGGGCACTTGCCCGCGCGTAAACCCACCCACGATCTCCCGCAACTCCGCGGCAGAGAGGATTCGACCGTCCCGTTTGGCTTCGATGAACGAAAGGAAGTTCACGGCGGGAACATCCGAAAGGGCCGCCGTGATGGCAACACCAAAAAGCGTTCGGGCGCTCGCGATTGGCCGCCACCACGGGACTGGCCGGCTTCCCATCCCCGCTTGACCGGCCTGGCCTTTGCACTAGTCTCAGGCCCGTGAAGCAAGGCTCTTTAAGCACACCTCTCGGGCGCCACGCAAGCTGGCTGCTGCTGCTGCTGGCCACCGTCACTCCCGGGCGGCCCCAAAGCGCGATCCCCTCCACCAACCAGAGCTTCGCCACGGTGAGACCCGCGGACACCGGCGAGGCCCTGGTGAACCCGGACATGGGATGGACGATGCATTTTTACTCCAACATCCCCGAGAACTATGGGTCCAAGCTGGAGCCGGCTGACACCCTGGATGACTTTCCAGGTTTATCCACAGTGTATCTCCGGGTTCCCTGGGCGTTCCTGGAGCCGGAGGAAGGACGATTCAACTGGGCGCTCCTGGACACCCCGGCGCAGCGTTGGATTGCCAAAGGCAAACGCGTGGCATTCCGCGTGACGTGCTCGGAAAACTGGCTGCCCTTCGCCACCCCGGA
>JBBQYD010000386.1:0-5429 GCA_038209025.1 Verrucomicrobiota bacterium
GGCAAACAGTGAAGATTACGCCGTCGCCCTTGTGGTTACGGGGGATCGTAATGTGATCGTTGCGGGTTATTCAACGGGTGTTGGCAGTGATTACGACTATACGACTATTGCTTATGCTGCAACGGGGCTGCCTTTGTGGACCAATCGTTACAACGGCTCAGGAAACGGCAGCGATTATGCCAATGCGTTAATCGTGAATGCTGCAGGCAATATCGTAGTCACCGGACGTTCCGTCGGCAACAGCGGTCTGGACTACGCAACAATCGCCTACTCCCCAGCCGGGCTGCCTTTATGGACCAACTATTACAGCGGACCCAGAAACTCAGATTACGCCAACGCTGTGGCGGCGGATCAGAATGGAAACGTCTTCGTCACGGGCAATTCGACCGCAGGTAACTTTCGATACGATTACGCCACAGTCGCTTATAGCAATGAGGGGACACCCTTGTGGACCAACCGGTATAACGGCCCTCTGAACGATGATGATCAGGCGGTGTCAGTCGCTGTGGACAGTCTTGGGAGAGTAGTGGTGGCAGGATGCTCAGATGGCGATTACGTCACAGTCATATACTCGAACGAAGGGATTCCGCTTTCGACTAATCGCTATGTAGGCGGCACGCTCCTGGCGGGGCTTGCGCTGGATCAGGATGACAACATTTATCTGACGGGCAGTTCGTTTGAGGCTGTTGGCAGCGGACTCAGCACTTATCACATCGCGACGGTAAAATACTTCGTTCAGCCCATAATGTTCGTTGAGAACCCGCGAGACCAAATCGTGGATCCAGGCGCTACTTGCAGCTTTTCGACTGCCGTAGTCGGCAAAACACCCTTGGCCTATCAGTGGTATTTCAACTCCGTTGGGCTCACCGGGGAAACCAACAGCACCTTAACCATTCCCAGCGCGTCTCTAGCAGTTCAGGGCACATACACCGTCGTCGTTTCTAATGCTCATGCCAGTGTGACCAGCGCGCCAGCGAGGCTGACCGTGGTGTTGCCTCCGCAGTTCGAATCTATCACCGCTCTAGGGAGCCACCATTTTCGCCTGTCGTTTCGTGCCACATCGAACCTTATTTATCGCGTGCAGGTATCTTCAAACCTTGTGGATTGGGTGGACTTTTGGAATATCGACAGTTCCAGTAACACATTTCAATTCGATGACTACAACCCGACACCTCGGCCTCAGCGCTTCTATCGGGCCGTGTTTCCACCGTAAGGCTCAAGTCTCAACTTCCTCAGTTTCCGGAACAGAGTGAACCGCGAAAGGTCAAACTCCACGTTGCCGGGGCATGGGATAAACGAATAATTTCCGACGTTTTCTCCGACTTTCCCGAATGCCCTGATACGGTCTCGTGAAGCTGGCCTGAATCCTGGTTCCCAATGCCGACAGAAAAAACATGACAACGATGGCTGGAGCGCTTTTACAATATCCGGCGTGACAAGCGAAATGGAGTCAAACCAGAATGGCGCTTAGGTGCCTTTCAATCCCAGCTCTTGAGGCGTCTGGCGAGTGATGCCAAAAATGAATCGTTGGCCCGCATGGAACCGCTCACGCATTTCGAAATTCTCGAAGGCGACTCCCCCGGGAATCGGTTTCTCCGAACCCCAATAGGTGTAGCGGGCGTTTACCGCAACCTGCAGGTCCTCGTTGAAGCCACCCGCCGGCTTGCGCCAGAATTGGGTCACCTTGCGGCCCCGGTAGCACCAGAACCGGGAACCCGGAAAGGGCAGGACCGCGGACGGAACCTCCTCATCGGTGGTCACCGCCGCCAGCACGTCCCCCTCGGAGGTCCGATGGAGTTGCCCCAGGGGAAACATTCGGTGCGGAGCGAAACTGGTGTCCGCATGCCGGGAGTAAAGCTCCCGGCTGTTCAATGCCCGGTCACTCAGCCAGAGCAGGCGCGTTCGCGCCATATTCCCCATCGTGGCGGTCAGAATGCAAAACTCCAGTGGGTGGCTGTCAGCTTCCTGGAAAGCGCTCAATTCGATTTCATCCGGGCGGTGGCTGCGTTGCCGCACCACCAGCCGGACGTGGGCGCCGTTGCCAAACTTCTCCACCCAGAGCGGGACTTCGAGTTCTTCGACCCCGCCGGGAAGTTTTCGAATGGTGCCGGGGAAGAGCTCCGGTGGCATCGCTGTCGGCCTGCCTTGGGCGGCTGCCCAGATGCGTTTGCCGGCCGCCTTGTCGAGCTGGCTTTGCTCGAGCTCACTAAAGCCGCGACGCCCTCCAACCACCGGTTCGATCGCGATAAAATTGATCAGATCGTAACCTCCATCGGGCAGCACCGGCGAGCCGAGCCTGATCAAGCCGCGAGGTTCGCCGGAACGAAACCCGGCAGGCGGCAGAGCCCAGAGCAGCCCGCCACGAAGGCCCCACACCGGCTGATTGGTGTTTATGCTGGGGCGCACCCAATCGGCGGCGGCCGCGGTCAAGCTCTGAGCCAGAAACACCAAAAGCAGTGGCCGGCAGCGGGGTATCATTCTCCTGAAAGTGGTCATGAGACATTCGCCCTGACTCAGGCTGGGCTCCGGTTTTATTGTGCTGACTCAGTAGCGGTGACCAAATCACCCTGCAGATTCACTGGCCCCAACAAGCCCGACGGGAGCAACGGCGAGTCCTTCGTATAGTATTTCCAGGTCGTGAAGGTGACGCGGCGCGGCTCGGGACGCGGCTGGCCTTTAAGCAACCACGCCGGCCAGGCTGGAATGCTGCCGGTTTTCCAGCTTCCGTCCGGCGTGCAGTCGTCGGGGTATTGCTCGTCGCCGATCAAGCGGTTGGGCCAGAGGTTGGTGACCTTCACCTCAAGTTGGTTGAGTCCGGGCTTCAGCGCTTGCGTAGCATCAACCGAGTAAGGCGGTTTCCACAGCACGCCGAGGTCCTTGCCGTTGAGCCGCACCTCGGCCATCACCTGCACGTTGCCCAGGTCAAGGGTGTAGCGCTGCTGCCCGGAGGGAGGCGCCCAATCGAACTCCGTCTGGTAGGTGGCGGTGCCCGAAAAGCAGCGGATGCCCGGGTCGGCATTCTTTGACCAGTCGGTGAGCTGGGCGAAGCCCGCTTGCGCCGGAGCCCCACGGCCGGGCTGGAATCGCACCGTCCACGGCCCGCTGACCGCCCGCGTTTCGGGATGACCCGGGTCCAGAAGGGATTCCTTCGCACCGCTGCCGTAAACCACGGCGTAGCGGCCCGGCTCACGGCTGATTGTGGTTACTTTGCCGCCCGCGATCCAGCACTCGGGCAGCCGCGCGGGGGTTTGCCGATCCGCCCCAAAGAGAACCACGCCGGCGTGGGCCAACTCGACAATTTGGGTGGCGGGATTTGCCTTCTCGCGGAAGACCACGAACACCGAGCCCGCCGGATCGAAGTGCAAGGGCACCTGCGTGCCGAGAGCGGTGTTTCTGAAGACGGCAGGTTTCCGCACCTCGCCCGTCGCGGGATCCCACAGCTCCGGCTGCAAACCCTTCACGCGGAACGTGCATAGGGCATCCACGGCCCGGTGCTGCGGATTGGCCACGAAGTAGATCTCGCTCCCGTCCGCGCGGCGATGAATCCAATTCAACCCCGCCGTCGGCATTGGCTTGGGCTTGGCCGCGCCCGGCTTTGGGGCAAGGCTTTGAGTCGTGGGACTGATTGCCTCCTCGGTCATCGGCGGATCCAGCACAAAGCCGAGGTCCGCCCCGCCGGCCAAGGGCTCCAGCACCTCGCCCAGGAGCCGGCCCCAGACCACGCGACCGGCTCCGCACTTGTGTTCGGTTATCTTGCTCCCGTCGCAGTCGCCCCACAGCTCCTTGGCGAGGGTCCGCACCTCCTCGTCGCAGCGCGGGTAATTCTGCCGGCTCGGCGAGCGCTCTGGCTTCGGGCCGGCCACCACGGCGCCCGCCTGCACCAGTTCGCGCAACTTGCGCATGATCTCCGGGGTCAGGGCCTCGTCCTTGGGCAGCTGCAACAGCCGGTAGCTCATGCCGCTCACGGTCACCAGCCGGCCGTCTTTCACTTTCAACTCGGCGAGCAGCGCCCGGTCGGAGAGGTAGTCGTAGTTATAGCCGGACGGGATCGGGTCGTATCGGTCCGGCAGCGTGGCCATCGCGGGTGACTTGCCGTAGCTTTCGCCGTCGGGCACCACGCGGGCGACATCAGCCACGAACTGGCCTTGCTGCAACAGGGCCTGGCAACGCGCCAGGTATTGCATATACGCCGCGCCGGGCTCCCACCATGTCTGCAGGCGGTCCACGTGCCAGCCGTAGCCGGCGAAACTCATGCCGGGTGCCAGGTTCGTCCAGGGCTGCAGCAGGTTGCGGTGAAAGACGAAGCGGTTGATGCCTTCGCAGAAAGCCCAGTCGCCAATCGTCTTGACGGAGTAAGGGTGCGCGTTGAAGGGGTCGTTCTGCGGCATGGAGGTGAAGCTCTCGGCGCCCACAATCGGTTTGCCATGCACATGGCCAACCGAGGCCATGAGCCGCGGCGACTGGAGATGCCACGCGTCCCAGCGGTTGATCCAGAACTCGGCCATCGGCAGGTCGCATTCAGCCGCGTAAGCCAGGGGATCGAGGAACCCGGCGGTGCCATAGGCCTCAATCGAGAGCTGCAGGCCGCGTTGATGCGAGAGCTTTCGCAGCGCGCCGGCATAGGCTTCGTTGTTGAGTTCGGCGCTCGTCCGCTTGTAGTCCCACCGGAATCGCTGGGTTTCCTCGGCGCTGTCCAGGCTCGTGCCCGGGGCCACCACATTAATCAGCCAGGGCGTCAGATCGTAGCCGCGCCGCGCGCGGAATTCCGCGGCCATGCGCGGGGTCCAGTTCTGTGATCCCACCTCCCAGCTATCAATGTGGGTGGTGGTGAAAACCTTGCCCACCTGCGGCCCCACAGCCTCGGCCAGCTTCGCGATGAACGCGTCGAAGTGACGGGTGATCGCCTCCGGGTTGAACTTGTCGCATTCCAGCCCCTGGCCGCTCAGAGGGGAAGGCTTGTTCACCACCCCGGTGGTGGTGGCGCCGATGCGCATCACGCGCCAGCGGCCCGCCGGGGCGTCCCACTTGAGCTTGCCGGTCGCATCCATGCGGTCGCTCAAGTCGAGAATCTTCCCTTTGGGAACGCTCGTGGGTTCGTCCCGGACCGGGGCAGGGAAGGCGAGGACCTTAATGTCGCGATAGTATTCACGCAGCGCCTGGGGCTCCGGCAGCGTGCCCTCGAACGCTTGCGGCCCGTTGATCGTGATGTTGGCAGCCACGAGCTTCTGCATGGAAAGTTCGGGCGTCATCCAAGGCCCGCCGCTGCCGCACCAGCCGGCGTCGTTGTTCATGTTGACTTCCAGTCCCAGTCGCTCCGCCTCGGTCACGACCAGCTTGAACATGTCCCGCCATTCCGGGCTCGCGAAGGCCACCGTCCCCTCGGGTGCCATCGTTTTGGGGTTGGCCACCTCCATGATCAGGACGCCGCC
>JBBQYD010000387.1:0-5425 GCA_038209025.1 Verrucomicrobiota bacterium
TCGAACGCCGGAGAGTCCTTGGTCTGCCCGCGCCAAGCCCCTGTGGCAGCTGGCACGGCTGCAATTACTGCGCCGGCGGGATTTCACCAAAACTCCATGATGTGCTGGAGACCATGGGTCTCCACTTGCCCGATTCCGTCATTCAAAGCCGGGTGGACTCCCTTACCATCCAGGGATTTTGGAAGAACATCGAAGTGGAGGTGCCGCCGAACCGCTTGATGCTTTCAGTGTTTCGCGGGTCGCGTCCCTCCGGCATCGCGGCCAAGGTGCATGGATTCGACGCATTTCTCCTGGAGCAGGCGCTGGCGGAGGGCGCGAAACTCATATCCGCAGAGGTTCTGGACGTCACCAGATCCAGCGCCGGGCTGCCGGTCATTGCGTATGTCGCCGGGGGAAGTGGCGCGCGGTTGCAGGCGGACTTTTGCGTGTTTGCCTGCGGCATAAACGAGCACGGGAGTGGCAGCGCGAACGGAGACAGGTTGCTGGACTGTGCCAGAGCAATGATGCCGGGCTTTGAACCGCCGCCGAGCCGCCAGACGCTCATCTTCGAGCTGGCTGCCCGACCGGGAATACCGGCGAGCCTCCGCAATTCGATTTTCTTCGTCGAGTATGGCTCGAAGGCCCTGCCGCTGGAAATGTGTTCGCTGCTACCCAAACGCGACTGCATCACCGTTGTACTTATCGGCCGGGCGGTGGACCGCGCCAAGACCGCGACGGAAAAGCGGGAAGTCATCCACGGTTTCCTCCAACTGCCTCACGTGCGGCGTTTGCTTTCGCCCGTTTCAGCCCTTGAATCCATGTGCATGTGCGGGCCCAGAATGGTGGTGGGGCTGGCCCGAAAGCCCTACGGCGAACGTTTCTCAGCGGTTGGCGATCTCGTCACCTCCAGGCTCTACAAAGACGGAATCCTCTCCGCGCAAATAACCGCCAGAGCCCTGGCGGAGACCATTCTGGATCGGGGCATGGACGGCCAGAGCCTCGAAACGGGCTATGGACCGACCTTGCGCCATTTCCGCCGCAACAACCGGTTTGCCAAGGTCGTGTTTTTTCTTCACCGCGTTTTTTTCAGTTCCTCGGTGCTCAGCCGGGTGCTGTATCAGGCGGTGATCACGGAGCGCAAGAGCACGCCGGCGGCCCGGCGGCAACTGGAGAGCATTCTCTGGCGCATTGCCAGTGGAGACGACGAATACGAAGCAATATTCCGTTACATGCTGCGGCCAGCCACCGTTTGGGCGGTGCTCACCGGCGGGGCAATGATTACCCTGAGAAACTACCTGACCGAGCTGGCGTTTGGGTTGCGTTGGGAGGGTTTTGGCAGGTTTACAACCGGCGTCTCCCTGGAGCGCTTGGAGGAGAAACGCAGGGAATTTGGCCGGTTGATAGCCCAGGCGAGTATTCCCCTGCCAGATCGCCTCGAATTCGAGCGCATGTACACCATCAAAATCGCGGCTTCCCGGGAACTGATTCTGGAGCAGCTTGAAAGCTTCGGCGAGCAGGACCGGGCGTACTTGCGGCCACGAGGCCTGAAGATCACGCGCGTGGCTGGGTCTCCGCATGAGCCGGGATGCCTCATCCGGTATGAGGTGCTGTCGCCGCGCTTCACCTTCACGCTCCGCCTGGAAACAATCTTTGAAGGCCACCTGGCGGTTTACCGAGTCATGGACGGCTTCGCACGTGGCGGGGTGCTGCTCTTCGAGGTGGAAACCGGAGCGAATGACGTTTGTCTGCTGTCGATCTACGTGGCGTTCAACTTTTCACGGGGCACAAGTCTGGCGGGGAGGATCTGGTGCTCGGCGTTCCGGCTGTTCTTTCCATCGTTCGTGCATGACGTGCTGTGGAACCATTCCCTGTGCCAGTTGCGCGACCTCGTGGAAAGACAGGTCTCAGCCGGTTTGGCAGCCGATCTGCAAAGCGGCGGGTGCGCGACCGACCAGACGGAGACATAGGGCTGGCAGATTGCCCAAGCCGAGCCTTTGCGACCGTCGGCGGAAACCATTCCTGAAAGGGGCCAAATCGCGGGATGACTTTTGCCGGTAGAGGAAATAACCTCCCATCATGGACCTGGCCAATTGTCGCAAAGCTCTCTGGATCGCGTTATTCGTTACCCTGGTGGTCATGGGCCGCACCGACGCGGCGACTGTCGCGGACCTGGTTGGCCAGTTCAGCGCCACAAACTATTACGACCTGGTGGCCAACCAACTGCCCACCCGGCAGGGTGCCAACCGTGTGGCGGTGACCGGAGCGCAACATAATGCGTGCCGGGATGCCATTTACACTCAGTTTCAAGCAGCCGGGCTGACACCCGTGATGGACTATTTTACATTTCGGGATTCCAACAACGTGGCGCGTACTGGAGCCAATATCATTGCCGTGCAACCGGGCGTGCAGAATTTCAACAACGAGGTTTATGTGGTGGGCGGCCATTACGATTCCAAGAGCAACCCCGGAGCGGATGATAATGCCAGCGGAGTGGCCTGCATTCTGGAAATGGCCCGGATCTTTGCGCCCTGCAACTTTGCCAGGACCATCGTCTATTGCGCGTTCGATGGGGAGGAAATCTACGACTATTCCGGCGCCCACCGCCTGGGGAGCCTGCGTTTTGTGGACCAACACCGGGGGGACAACATCAAGGGGATGATTTCGGTGGATATGATTGCGTGGCAGGCTGCGGGAGCGAACGCCAACCAGGCCTACATCGAGGGTCGTCCGGCCTGTTCGGCCATTCGCAACGACTTTGCCGTCGCCATGCAAACCCATGGCGACGGCCTCCTTCCGGTGCTCCCTTCGCGCACCGGTGATTACAGCGATCATGTGGCCTTCGCGGACGCGGGGTTCCAAGCCTGTCTGCTGATCGAAGCCTACTGGTCGTCCAATCCCAATTACCACAAGTCCACGGATTACGTCGAGTTGCCGGGCTACATCGATTGGGTTTACGTGGGCAAAATGTGCCGCAGCGTCATCGGCTATTACGCGACCAAGCTTCAACCGGTAGAGACTACACCGCGAGCTGTTGCCATTTCCAGAGAACCAGGCGGCCCAGCGACGGTACGGTTCACCGGCCTGGCGGGGTGCCAGTATGCAATCGAGTCATGCGGCGATTTGCGGCTGAACCATTGGACTTCCCTGCGGACAAATGCCGCTTCGATGGGCGACGGTTCTTTTGGATTGACCGATACGCGGGCGAGCGACGGGGGCAGTGAATTCTACAGGGCACGATTCGTGGCTGGCTATACCAACCCGGCAGCGGTGGCGGATATCATCATCGACAATCCCGCGGCGAACGTGGTGGGCACCTGGAGCACCGGCACGTCCTCCGCCGACAAATACGGCTCCAACTATCGTTTTGCCAACATGGGAACGGGTGACGCCTACGTTGAGTATCGTCCAAATATTTTGAGCCCTGGCAACTACAACGTTTATGAGTGGCATCCCGAAGGAACGAACCGCGCGACAGACGCGCCGATTGAAATCAACCATGGCAGCGGGCTGGCGGTGGTTTCGCTCAATCAGCAAATCAACGGCGGACGCTGGGTGATGCTCGGCAATTTCCAGTTCGCGGCCGGCACGAACGGGTTTGTGCGGATCAAAAATAACTTCACCGGCGGGAGCGTGGTGATGGCGGATGCGCTTAGATTTTCTCTCGCTCCTTAGAGCCTCAAAGTCCTGGGGAAGGTTTCGCCGTTGGCAAGCGGTGCGCACCAGATAGAAGCTCGTGTTGGGCAACTCGCGATGAGTTTGCTCGAACGGTTGTCCGGTCCCGTTGGCTTTTGGAAGACAAATTCGGACCCGAATCATCTCGCAGGCCGCCAATGATTCCACGGTGCCTTGGTCGCTATTTGGCGCGGCTGCGACGGTCTATCCGGGAGAGCATGATGTTCCGAACGGTATGCTTAAGCAGGAGATGAGCCTTGGCAAGGGCATCATCAAGGCGGGCGCATTCCTCAAGTTCCTGTTCATCCAAAACTTTCTCCTTGATCAGCACGGTTGCGGCTTTGCTGCAAGCGGCGCGCATGGCGTCGATTTCGAAAGCGATCCGGGCAGTGCGTCCGATGGGCAGTGCGGCATGATTCTTTTTCAATCTCACACCCTTAACATGGCAAATCGCCGCGGCGGGTGCCATCCGTCGAACGTCTGAAACGGGTCTAGGTGTCTGTCTGACAAAGACCCCATCCGAAAGCCCCGCTCCGCTTACATGTGAGCTATGATGTTATCCCCGAACTGGGAGCACTTGATCTCGGTGGCACCTTCCATCAGGCGGGCGAAATCGTAAGTGACACGCTTCGAGGCAATCGCGCCATTAAGCCCTTTCAAGATCAGGTCCGCGGGCTCCGTCCAGCCCAGGTAGCGGAGCATCATTTCGCCGCTGAGAATCACGCTGCCGGGGTTCACTCGGTCCAGGTTCGCGTATTTTGGAGCGGTGCCGTGAGTAGCTTCGAAGATGGCGTGGCCGGAAATGTAGTTGATGTTGCCGCCCGGGGCGAGGCCGATGCCGCCCACCTGCGCCGCCAAAGCGTCGCTGAGGTAATCACCGTTGAGGTTCAGGGTGGCGATGACGTCGAAATCCTCGGGCCGGGTGAGCACCTGCTGCAGCGTGATATCGGCGATGGCGTCCTTGATAATGAGGCCTGCGCCAGGCTTGCCTTCGGGGATCTTGCACCACGGCCCGCCATCGATCTCAACAGCGCCGAACTGCTCGCGAGCGACTTGGTAGCCCCAATCGCGGAAAGCGCCTTCGGTAAACTTCATGATGTTGCCCTTGTGAACCAGGGTGACGCTCCGGCGTTGGTTCTTAATGGCGTAGGCGATGGCACTCTGGATCAGGCGGGCGCTGCCGGAGTAACTCACCGACTTTATGCCCATACCGACCATGACGTCCGATTTCATGCCTGGCGCGCCGGCGGCGATCCAGAAATCCTTGGCTTTTGCCTGGGTGCCGAACCGGATTTTGGAGAAGTCCTTGGGAGCGTTTTGAGCGAGAAAATCGAGCATGGCCTGGGCTTGGGGAGTGCCAGCCGCGTACTCGATGCCAGCGTAGATGTCCTCTGTGTTCTCACGGAAGATGACCATGTCCACTTTCTCCGGTCGTTTCACGGGGGAAGGAACCCCGGTGAAGTACTGCACGGGACGGAGGCAGACATAAAGATCCAGCAACTGGCGCAGGGCCACATTCAGCGACCGGATGCCGCCGCCCACCGGGGTGGTTAATGGTCCCTTGATGCCAACCAGGAATTCCTGAAAAGCCTGCACTGTCTCATCCGGCAGCCAATTATCGAATTTGTTCTTGGCGGCCTCGCCGGCAAAGACTTCGAACCAGGCAATCTTGCGTTTGCCGCCATAGGCCTTCTGCACGGCAGCGTCAAAGACTCGTTCGCTTGCCGCCCAGATGTCGGGTCCCGTGCCGTCCCCTCGAATGAAGGGAATGATG
>JBBQYD010000388.1:0-5407 GCA_038209025.1 Verrucomicrobiota bacterium
GCTGGTAGAAATCGGCGCCGATGAGTGAGTTGCCGCACTTGATGTTGTCGCCGAGGTCGGGCAAGGCGCGCTCGTGGAAGAAGCGCAGGACGGGCTGGAGGCTTTGCTGGGTTTCGCCTTCGAGGACCTTGAGGAGGAGGGAGAGCTTGGTGGTTTCGACGGCTTGGGCGTCGATGTCCACGCCGAAGATATTGTCCAGGAGGATGCGTTTGCGTTCGGCGATGGTGAGTTTCCAGTTTCCGGGGCCGACCTGGACGAGGACTGGTTTGGCGCCTTTAGCCCATTTTTCGGGATTGTCGTTGGTGTAGAAGTCGCGGTGCCAGTTGAGGAGGTACTCATAGGCGCCGATGAGGAAGGAGCCGGAACCACAGGCGGGATCGGTGATCTTGAGTTTGGCCGCCTGCTTCGGGGTTTTGCCTTCGAGCAGGTGGCCGACCGTGGTCTGGACGATGTAGTCCACGACGTAAGTGGGGGTGTAATAGACGCCGCCAGCCTTCTTGACCTCGGGCTTTTCCTCGACAACCGCGCGGTGGCCTTCGGTGAGCCGGATGACCTTGCCGAGGAATTGCTCGTACACCTGGCCGAGGATGTCCGCCGACATCGCGGCGAAGGCGTAAGGCGACGCGGGGTAGTAGAGACTCTTGATGATGTCCCGGAGTAACTTGTCGTCGATGTCGAGGGCCAGGGTGAGTTCGTCGGGGGCTTCGTGGCGGCCCTTCTCGGGTTTGAAGTGGAAGAGGCCGGAGTTATAGCGGGTGTCGGCCTCCTCGAAAAGCTGGGCCAGGCGGGGATAGATGCGGTCTCCGTTGGTAAGGGCGCGCAGGCGGCCGGGGTCTTCGATGCCGCGGTCTTCGCAGATGCGGAGAAAGATAATGCGGTCGATGATCCGCTGCACGGCGAAGTTGAGTTCGCGCTGGGAGAGCTTGGGGTTGCGAAGCGCGAGGTTGCGAGCGAGCTCGGAGCGCCAGTTTTCGATGGTCTTAAGAAAATCGTCGTCAACTTCTGATGTCCCTCTGGCCTTGTTGGAGTCGACGAACCGGTCGAAATCGCCTTTGAGGACGGCGTCGCGGGAAAAGACACCGGCGATTTCATCCCAGCGCTGGGCGTACTCGGTGTACGGAATATACAGAATGCGGCCGATGGCGGCGGAATGCTTGTAGTCGGGCTTGAAGCGGCAGTCGTAAACGGCGAACTCCTCGAAATCGCTGAGCACGTTCAGGGGGAGCTTGGAGGTCCAACCATAGCGGCGGAGCTGGAAGGCGGGGCTGACGTCGTTCTTGATGTCAATAGAGGGCCGCTTGGCTTCGAGGAAGAACTTGCGCGTGCCGCCGATGCGGAAACAGTAGTCGGGCGCTTTGGTGGCCTCGCCAACTTTGATGGCGTCTTCGTGGATGACGTCCTTGTACGCCTCGGCGTAGCCCTGCTCGTTGTCCATGTCCCAGCCAAGGGATTTGAAGAGTGGGTCGAGAAATTCGCGGCGGACCTGGGTTTCGTTGTAGTGGGGCGAGTGATAGGCGTCGCGGTTGCGGTCGAACCGTTGGACCAGGTCGAGGACTTGTGGTGGTGGTTGCGCCATCTGGATGGGAAGTGTCTCCGGGAGGGGGGGAGAATTCAAGGCTTTTGGGGGCCACCGCGGATGCACAGGGATGGGCCCGGATTGTTCACAGAAGCGAACGGAGAGGAGGGATGCCCGACAGCCAAATGGCAAATTGCAGAGGGATCTGTTGCCTGGACGTTTCCAGGCCGGGAACCAAAGGGAGAGGGCTGAACCGATGCCGACGACCACGACGCAGGCGGGGAAGAACGAAAGCCCTGCTGTGCTGGAGCTAGAAAGCTGAAAGGACGTGGCCTATGATCTTGCCGACCCGCCAACGACTCGCTTGGCGGCCGCCGGGTGATTTGCTAAATATGTGTCATGTTCCGCCTATTCTGCGTGTGTTCCCTCTGGAGCGTGGCGCGGTTCGCCGCCGCCGGGGTGATTGATGCCGACATCTGTGTTTACGGCGGGACTTCGGGCGGGGTGGCGGCAGCCGTACAGGGGGTGAGGATGGGCAAGTCTGTTTCCCTGGCGGTGTTTGGCGAGCATCTGGGGGGCTTAAGCTCCGGCGGGCTCGGAGCCACAGACGTGGGGAACCCAGGATCCATCGGGGGAGTTTCGCGCGAGTTTTACCGGCGGATCGGGCAGCGATACAACCAGCCGGAGCGCTTCAACTTCGAGCCGCGGGTGGCGCGCGAGGTTTTTGCGGCGTGGCTTGCGGAAATCGGGGTGGCTCCGCGGTACCACCAGCGACTCACCACGGTGACCCGGGCCGGACAGCGCATCACGGAAATTCGCATGGAGGACGGCACCGTTTACCGGGCGAGGATGTTCATCGACGCGACGTACGAGGGGGATCTCATGGCCATGGCCGGGGTGAGCTTCACGTTCGGGCGGGAGGGCACCAACGTCTATGGCGAAACTCTCAATGGCATTCGGGCAAGCACGCCGGCGCACCAGTTCGGCGTTAATGTGGATCCGTATGTGGTTCCCGGGCAGCCGGGGAGCGGGTTGCTGCCTTTTGTCCAGCCGGGCGACGGCGGCACGCCGGGCGACGGCGATCACCGCATCCAAGCGTTCAACTATCGCCTTTGTTTCACTCAAAATGCCACCAACAGACTGCCGCACGCGGTCCCGCCCAACTACGATCCGGTGCGGTATGAGCTGCTGGGCCGCCTGCTGGACGCGCGCGCGGCCGCTGGCGAGACCCTCACGATCAACAACTTCTTCAGTGTTTCCAGCATGCCCAACGGCAAGACCGACATGAATAACAACGGCGCTTTCTCGACCGATTACATCGGCATGAACTGGACTTACCCAACCAACTCCTACGAAGCCCGGGAGCGGCTGGACCGCGACCACCTGGAATACATCCAGGGATTGATTCAGTACCTTGCCGCAAGCCCGCGCTCGCCCGCCAGCCTGCGGGCGCAAATGCTAAGCTGGGGGCCTTGCAAGGACGAGTGGACCGCCACCGGCGGCTACTCGCCGCAGATATACGTGCGCGAGGCGCGCCGCATGGTGAGCGACTACGTCATGACCCAGGGGGATTGCCAAAGCGCGCGTGTGGCGTCTGATTCCGTGTGCCTGGGCGCGTATAACATGGATTCCCACAACTGCCAGCGCGTGGTCAAGAACGGCTACGCGCGGAACGAGGGCGACGTACAGGTGGGCGCCTCGCGCCCGTACCCCATCGCTTACCGGAGTATCGTGCCCCGGACCGGCGAATGTGAAAACGTGTTTGTCACGTTCGCCATTTCGGCCAGTCACATCGCCTTTGGCTCGACCCGCATGGAGCCGGTGTTCATGATGGCCGGGCAGTCCGCGGCGACGGCGGCGGCGTTTGCCATCAACGACCGCGTGCCGGTCCAGCAAGTCGATTACGCCAAGCTGGCCCTGCAACTCGCCGCCGACGGCCAGGTTCTCACCTGGGGCGGCGCCGACCTCGCCACCAACGGAGCCATTGTCGATAACCTCGACGCGGGCGCGGTGTTCTCCGGTTATTGGAGCAACAGCGCCTCAGTGGCCGGCTATTGGGGTGTCAATTACGCCCACGACGACAATACCGGCAAAGGCGTCAAAACAGCCACCTTTACCCCCAACCTGCCCACCGACGGCGAATACCGGGTCTTGCTCCGTTGGACCACTCATGCGAACCGCGCCACGAATGTTCCCGTCGATATCGCGCATGCCGCGGGGACGACCACGGTGCTCGTGAACCAGACGCTTAATAATGGCACCTGGGTGGAGTTGCTGAGGACGAACTTTGCCACGACCGGCGGCCGCCTGCGCGTGCGCACCACCGGCACCACAGGCTATGTCGTCGCCGACGCCGCACGGTGGGTCTCCGCCACGGTCCCGCCGACCGTGCAGTTGATCGCGACCGATCCCGTCGCCAGCGAAACCGGCAAAGTGGCGCGCGTCACTTTCGTGCGCTCGCAGGAAGAGACCAACATGGCGCTGACGGTGCGCTACCGCCTGTCAGGCACGGCATCGAACGGGGTCGATATCGCCAGTTTGTCGGGATCGGTGGTGATGCCGGACGGTTCCATCTCGACCAGCCTGGTCATCCAAGCCTTGTCCGATTCCTTCCCGGAAGGTGACAAACTGCTGGTCATCGAACTCGAACCCGGAACGAATTATGTTGCCGGTGCCTTCAGCAACGCGCTGGTTCAGGTGCTGGATACCCCTTGGGACGCCTGGAGATTCGCTCATTTTTCCCCGCTGGAACTGGAGGACCCGGAGGTGAGCGGCCCGTCCGCCGATCCCGATGGCGATGGGGCCTCGAATCTGCACGAGTTTCAGGCCGGGACGAATCCCCGGAAAGCGGCCAGCGTGTTCCGGTTGGGGGTTGCCGGGGAAACGAACGCGGTCTGGCTGAGTTTCCCCGGTGTGTCCGGGCGTGAATACTCGCTGGAATACCGCCAAGAGGCCGCCGCGGGGCCTTGGCTCGCGTTGACCAACTTCCCGCGCCTGGAAGGAGACGGCGTGCTGCGATATTCAGACCAGCGGTCCCCGGGTGCGACCAACCGGTTTTATCGCGCGAACCTGCGGTAGCGGCGGCTCGCCTGAGGAGTTCCGGCATTTGAAGGCGCGGCTTGAAGTCACCGATCAACGAGAAAGAAATCTCTTGGATGCGCCCTTAAAGTATGCCTTTATTCACATCAGACATACTCCACAATCAGCACATAAACACATGAAACGGAACTCTTCTGTCCTGGTGATCGCGGTTCTCCTTGCGTTGGTAATGGGTCCGCATCTGGCCTCCGCCAAAACGCTGCTGTTGGATTTCGGCCCCACGGTCACCCTGGCTGCTGATGCCACCAACAGCCCCGCGCACTACGTTACCGCGGTGCCGCCGGGGGAGATCTCCTGGAACACGGTCACGGCGGACACCACCAGCCTGGTTTACAGCGACGGTTCGGCGGCGGCCGGCGTTTCGCTTGATCTGGGGCGCAGCACCGCCGGCAGCGACACCATTGACTTCAACGACAACGGCTTCACCGTGAGTGCGCTCGGGGGGTCACTGAAGGGCGGCGTGTATGCGGGCACCAGCCCGGTACGCGACGGCATTTTCGGCGGCGCGGGAGGAGCCAACAACCTGGCCGTCGGCGTCCGAGTGAACGGACTTCCTTCCGGAACTTACACCCTCTACGTTCACGGCCGGAACACCAGCACAGCCCTGATCGCCTCATTGCTATTATACGCCACCAACGGACCCGGCGCCGACACCTACTCTTTCACCACCAACGGAGCCACCGCCGCCGTCTCCAACTCTTCGCCGGCGCTCACGAACAGCTTCGTGGAGGGGAACAATTTCGGCGTGCTGACGGTCACCCTGGCGGCGGGCGAGTCGCTGTACGTGGCCAG
>JBBQYD010000389.1:0-5404 GCA_038209025.1 Verrucomicrobiota bacterium
GTCCGTGGTGGCGTGCGTGGAAAAACCGAGGAAGCGCACCCGGCCTTCCTTCTGGAACTGCCGGGCGGCGTCCAGGCATCCGCCGGGGCGCAAGGCGTGGTGCAGCAGCTCCCGGTTGTTGATGCCGTGGATGCCCAGCAAATCCACATAATCCAGCCGCAGGTAGTTCATGGAGGTCTCAAAAGTCTGGCGGAACTCGGCCGGATCGGCTTTCGGGGAGACCTTGGTTTGCACGATCATTTTCTCCCGGGGAAGTTTCGGCAGGATCTCCCCCAGTTGCATTTCTGAGGTGCCGTAGCCCCGGGCCGTTTCGAGGTGATTGATGCCCAGTTCCAGGGCGCGATGGATGCAGGCTTCCAGGTTGGCCTGGTTGGCTGGCGGGATGTCACCGGGCGCCACATCCTGCCACTTGTGCTGGTAGCGCATGCCCCCGCAACTGAGCACTGGCATTTGCAGATTGGTCCGTCCGAAGCGTCGGTATCTCATTTCCGCGGACAGAATATGGCCGGGGGCAGGATCCCGCAAGCCGCGGGCTGCATGCGGCTGCCCAAGTTTGTTAGCCCGTGGGCCCGAGACCTTGGGCGGCGCGCGGCGCGGTGTGGGGATTGACGGGCGCTCACCCACTGCCAGTTCCACGGAACCAATTCCCCGCGCCCGGAGGAGGCCGCCAGGTGAGCCGACTCATCCGCCCGGCAGAAGCATCAACAGCTAGGGACGTCCGTGGACGTCCAAGTTGATGTTTAGCGGGGCCGGTTCTGGCATGGTGTTGCGACAGAATGCAACATACGAAAAAGTTGTTTGATAAGTCTTTACATCGGATGGCCTATTGTGACAGGTTCATTACATCGCCCCATGCATACTGAGAAGCCCATGACAACCTCCTGGAAAAACAAGCTGGTCGCTTACCTCCATGATCCACCGAGCAAAGCGCTGGATATTCCCGCCCATAAAGAAGTCGCGCGAACGTTGTTGCGGCAGGCGGGCTTTACTGATGAGGAGGCGGATACATTCAGCGGGCAACCCGATTGGGCGGCCAGCGCGGCGGATCGCCTGCCCTTTCCATCGTCCCAAGCCTCCGGCCTGAGATGCCATTTCGATGGTGTGCATAACTGCTTCCATCATCCGCTGGGCAACGGTTCGAAAAGCGCCGCGACCCTGCCGCTGCCAGGGGAATTCGTGACTGCTGAAATCGCCCAGGAGATTGAACAAACAATTCAGCCGGCCATCAAGGATGAGGGTTTTGGAGCGTTGCCCGACGACTTTCACGATCCTTCTGGACAACGCTGGCGCGCTCAGTTTTTTGCTCATTGGCGGCTATGGGCGAAACACGCCGCCGAGAGAGACTGCCGCTTTGGGTTCTTGCCCGCGGACACCCGGATTCCTGACCATACCATCTGGAGCCATATGCAGGTGGTATCGGCCTTGGCCGGATGCGCCGACCCGGAACATCCATCCGGCCCCGTCAAACCGGCCTTTTTGAAAGTTCAGATTGGCCCCGTGCAGGATTTCATTGCCCAAGCCCGGAGCATTCGCGACCTCTGGAGCGGCAGTTACCTGCTATCCTGGCTCATGGCATCCGGACTCAAGGCACTCTCGGCGGAGATAGGGCCGGACGCGGTGATCTTTCCTAATTTGCGCGGCCAACCGCTATTCGACCTGCATTGGCGGGATGAACTGTGGAATCGCATCCGCATTGCCAGCGGCGCGGTAAATGTCTGGGAATCCCTCGATTGGCAACCGCGAGAACTGCTGACTCCCAACCTGCCGAACGTGTTCCTGGCGATCGTGCCGCAAACCCGGGCGGGAGACCTGGGGAGGATGATCGCTGACTCCATGCGGCGGGAATGGCATAGAATCGCGGACGCCGTATGGGAGGATTGCCAGGCGGCGGGCCTAACTGCCGATGAAGGAGCTATCCAGGAGAGTGAGCGGAAAGCTCGTTTCGACTCACAAGTGGCGAGGTTTTTATCGGTTTCCTGGCAGGCCACTCCCTGGCCGGATACTCTGACGGAGAGTTTGGCCCTAGCCGATGGTTTTGCGGCAGAAATGCCGGTTGGCCAGGCGACCAAGAACGTTCAGCGGGTAGTTCAGATGGCCACGCAGCAGATGGAGGAGGACCACCGCGATAAGCGGTATTACACGACCCGCGAACGCGACCAACTCAACAACGCTGGCCTGGGTTGGGCCATCAATCTCGCGGTTAATGGCTGGGCCTTGGACGCCGTGCGACAAACGCGCGATTTCGCTGCTGCGGCCCAGGGCGGCTGGCAAGCGGGTGTGCATTGCCAAAAGGACTCTCTGAACGGGCGGGATGAAATGGTTGCAGGCGGGCGGGAATGGTGTGAGCGCGCGGGAAAGGTCGGCAATTTTTGGCCTTCGCTTTTCAAACATGACGACTTTCTGGGGGCGGCAACGCTGATTAAACGGGTCTGGCATCGCGCTTACCTGGAGAGAGTCTGGAATCTGAAAATGGATGGCAACCGGGAGCAGGGTTTCCCCATGCCTAACACACGGGGAATTGCCGGACATACCCCATATGAAGACGGCGGGACAGATCCAACCGCCGACAATGTGCCGGCAGATGAAAAGTACTTTGCCGTGCTCGCGTTGGATGGCGATGAAATGGGCAAATGGGTGAGCGGGGAACGTGCCCCGAAGTTCAGCACCCAGCTCGCCGACTACAAAGATGGCTCGGGACAGCGGCTCGGCGCGAAGGTCTATTTCGAACGCCCCGAATTCAACGACTTTCTGGAGACGCCCCGCCCCGTTTCGCCCGGCTACCATCTCCAATTCAGCGAGGCTCTAAGCAACTTTGCCCTGCTCTGCGCCCGCCCAATTGTGGAGGCTTTTGACGGACGGCTCGTCTATGCCGGCGGCGATGACGTGCTGGCGCTCCTGCCCGCCGACACAGCGCTGGCCTGTGCTTCCGCGTTGCGGAGAGCCTTCACCGGCCAGACCGTTCACGACCAGGACGACAAAGTCCTGTTCGAGTCGGCTGCCCCGGGTTTCCTGAGGACGCACGCATGGACGGATAATCTCAGCCGCCCCATTCCGTTTCTGGTGCCAGGACCGGCGACCGATTGTTCCGTAGGCGTGGCCATCGCCCATTTCAAAGCGCCCTTGCAGGACGTTATTCGGCAGGCTCAAGCTGCGGAGAAACGCGCCAAACGCGAGCTGGGCCGCAGCGCTCTGGCTGTCACGCTGCTCAAGCACTCGGGTGAAACCCTGCACTGGGGCTGCCAATGGAACTCGGGCGGTCTGGACGCCTACCAAGCAGTGGCTGATGCACTGGCAAAAGAATGGGTCAGTGGCAAATTCCCGCACCGCCTGGTGGAACTACTCGAACCTTACGTGAACGCCAAATCGGGTCTCGCAAAAATGGAATCCGCAACGGGATTCAACCAGCAGGCCCAACAAATCATCGAGGCGGAGATACGCACGGCCATAGACCGCCAGCTTGGAGACAAGCCACCCTCCGAGCCGGAGAGAATTCGCCTAAGCCAAACGCTGCTCGATTACACTCAAAAGTTGCCCTGCGTGCAATGCCAGATCAGCGGCATCATCGGCCTCTGCCAAACCGCCTCCTTCGCTAACCGCACCCGCTCAGACCAAAGGAAATCCAATGAACCCTATTCTTCTCATACCCGCTGAAGCCCTGTTCTTCCGCGATGGAAGGCCCATGGAACAATCGTTGGCCGGGCATGGGGCCGCCTGGCCGCTGCCCCACGTGATTAACGGCGCCTTCCACGCCGCTCTCCATCGCTCCGGATTTGCCGCAAAGGCGCACTCGCACCGCACCGGCAGCCGGGGCGTTTATCCGGATGACAACGATCGCAAGCAAAAGTTCGGCTCACTCAAAACCGCCGGGCCATTCCCGGTCGATAAGGCTGGCACGTGGTTCTTCCCCCGCCCGCAGGATTTGCGCGGCGAATCTCTCGTCCCGGCGTTGGCCCCGGTGTTGCGCACTCCGGGCGACTCCAGCCTGCCTGTGCCATTAACTGCGCCGGTCGCCAGCCTCGTGCCGCCATCAAAAGAGGGAAACAACCCCGGCCAGCAACCAGCCCGCTTCGCGTCGCCCCCATGCGAGACCCATAATGCTGGGGAGCAGGGCGAAATCACCTGGTATTCGCAAGCCGCTTACGAGCAATATTTGCGAGGAGTTTCGCCAGCCTCTGCAGAAAACCAATTATTACGTGATTCGCAGATATTTACTGCCGAGCAATCCATCGGCATCGGCATCGATCCCGAATCGCAAACGACCGGCTTTGGCCCGGCTCAAGGCAAAATCTACTCCGCGCATTACCTGCGGCTCCGGCCCGACTGGAAACTCGGCGTCGGAGCCGGGGCCATTGATAAAGACTTCGAGTCCGAATACGGACCGGACCTCGTCATTGCCCTGCTGAACGGTGAGGGGAAACGGATTATTGTGGGCGGACAGCAGCGGGTTTGCTCCACAGAATGCCTGACCCCAGGCAAGCTGCCGCTTCCGCGCGGTTTGCGCGAATTCCCGCTTCACAACGGCAAAGCCTTGGTGAAATGGGTGCTTCTATCGCCCGCCGTCTGGCCCGAGATCGCGGCGGACACCGCCCGAAGCATCAACCCGCATCCCGGCGGCTGGCTGCCAAACTGGGTGGACCCTGAAAAGGGAGCCGTGCTGCTGAAAAGCCCCTGCGCCCCGCGAGCCGAGGGAGAACGCCGCGACGCCTGGCGCGCCCGCGTGCGCGGCCAATCTGGCATTAACGCCCGTCTGGTAGCGGCCCTCGTTCCCAAGCCCATCACCGTCACCGGCTGGGCATTACCGCATGAAATCACGGGTCAGGAAGGCGGCGCTCAAAGCACCCACCTGGCCGTTCCTGCCGGCGCCGTATTCTACTTCGAAGCCGATGACGCCCAGGAAGCCGCCAAGCTCGCATCCGTCCTCAACTGGCACGGGGATGGGAACGGCGGCACGATCATAAATCGACGCAGCACCCTGCTCGGCGAAAAAGGTTTCGGCCTGGGTGTCTGCGGCGCATGGCGCTATTGGCCGGATGTCCCCGGACGTCCGAAATCCAGCTAAACCACTCCAAATAACTCAGAATCTATACTATGAAACAAACTCGAACCCTATACCTGTTCACCCGCACGCCGCTGCACGTCGGCGCAGGCTCCAGCGTCGGCGCTATCGACCAACCCGTCATCCGTGAGCGCCACACCGGCTTCCCAATCATCCCAGGCTCTAGCATTAAGGGAGTTCTGGCCGATGCTTTCCTGGAGCGTCTGGAAAACGGAGGCTTCAAAAAAGACGATAAGGGTCGAACCTTGCGCACCGAACTCGGACGCGAGCTGTTTGGAAGGCAGGACCACGAATCCGACGCCAACGGGGCAAAACAGGCTGGGGGATGGAGCGATGGGTTGCACCAGG
>JBBQYD010000390.1:0-5395 GCA_038209025.1 Verrucomicrobiota bacterium
AACGAAATCCACCGACCCATCCACCCGATAGACTCTGCCCAGCGCGGAGGTAAAGGTGAGCTGCCGCCGGCCATCAGGCAGGAAAGCAAAGTTGCCGGCGCTGAATTTTGACAGCGGATCGGTAGGGTCGGTGTTCGCCCGGAATTCCTGCCATGTGGGCACCCCGTCGCCATCCGGATCACTGAGCTCAGCCAGGACCGGGTCGCCGGTGATCCCATAATCCAGCATCCACGGAACCGGCGTGCCGAGCGGCAGAGACGGGTAATCGGTTATGAAGGAGGCGAGGCTGTTGGTGTCCAGCGTGAAGCTGATTTTGCTGGCCGGCGGGTAAACGAGATTATCCACTTCAAATGAGCTGAACGCATTGCTGGCGTCTTTCAAATCCGGGAAGGAGAATCGCACCAGGTTTCCAAAGGCGGCGAAGCGAATGCTGTTGCTGTTTGCGGGTATGCTGAGGGACATCCAGTTGCCGCCGGTGCCGTCGTTCGTCTGGGAGAGGCTCCAGCCCTGGAGGATTTCACCCGAGCTGGTGGACATCAGCTCGGCGGTGCAGGGCCAGTTGGCGCGGTAATGAATTTGAATCTGGCGCACGTGGCGCGGCGCGTAGGTGGTCCTCAGGATGAAGGCCCCGGGGCTCTTATCGGCATCGGCGACCAGGCGCAGGGCACCTTCAGTGACCGACCCGGAGTGGTCGCTGGGAATGTAAGGTGCGATGATGAAATTTGTAACGCTATTGGTTTCGGGCGGGGTCACGGTGTCGTCGATGACGATGCTGACCGGGTTGGTGGGGGAGGGAGCGGTCCAACCCTGGTAACTGATCTGGAAGGACGGCATGAATTCGGTGCTGGAGCGCTTCAGGGTTGCCCAACGCAGGATGTATTGCCCGGCAAAATCCCTTTGGATTTGGTCGAAGGCCGCGGCGAGCCCGGTGGTGTCCGCCGCGCTGTAATAGCGGCCATGGGTTTCAGTGGCCAGGGTGCTCAGCGCGTTGCCATCCAGTTCTGAACCATAGCCCAGGCAGTACACTTTTACATTGTTGTTGGTGGCCACGGTGATGACGTCGGCCATGCTGGCGAGACTGGATTCGTCCCGGCCATCCGAGATCAAGACCACGAAATGCTCTTCATCGACATTCGTTGCGCCAAGGTCGCCAATCGCGTTGGTGACCGCGTCCCAGGCCCGTGAGGCGCCGGAAAACCCGTTTACGTAATTGGTCCAGATCCCGTCTATCGCTCCTTCCAGTGCCGTCTTGTCGGCGGTTAAATCAGATACTTTCTGCGGGTCTTCATCGTCACGGTGGAACTCATAGACGCCGATCTGGGACCCGGTTCGTTGCAGTGCCACGAAATCCTTGGCGCTCTTCACCATGGTTTCCACGGCGTCGGAAATGCCATCACCATTGGCATCGCCGTTGACCAGTGAGGACACGCTTTCGGTGTAATCGAGCACCAGGTAGGTCTTAAAAACCTTGGTCGAACCGCGATCCACGATGGAAGCGGTTTCCGAGGCGCTATTCGAAAAGCCGTTTTCAAGACAGGTAACCGAGAGCAATCTTGGATCCACCACCACCGCTTTGCCGATGCTGGGGTCCTCGTTGTCCCGCAGGGAGAACTGGAAATCCAGCAAATAAGGCGAAGAGTAATTGAAGCTTACGTTGTCAATGGAAAGGCCGGTGATGGGGGCGTTGGAAATACTGATGTGGAGGACTTTCGAGGCCATTCCCCAGGCGTTGCTGGCGAAGATCGAAGAGTCATATTCGCCCGAGTAAACGGGGATGCCCGAGATGAGGCCCGAGCCTGCGTCCACGGTCAGGCCCCAGGGCAGGTCCCTGGCATCGTAGCCGGTGGGTGTGGCGGTCGCGGTAATGTTATAGGAGAAATCCAGCCCTTCGGCACCCGTGGCCAGGAGTGAGCTGGTAATGACCGGCACGGCTGAGGTAACGGTGATGAGCAACGTTTTGTAGTCCCAGGCGCACAAGTTGCCGGTCCCGATCACCGGCCCAAAGACACCACTTTCCTGTGGAATGCCCGAGATCACTCCGTTGGTCGGGTTCAGCGCCAGACCCGCGGGCAGGTTGGTGGCGCTGTAGAATATGGGAGTATGCTTGCCTTTAATCGCGTAAGTAAAAGCGCCGCCCTGGATGCCTCCCGCAGTGAGCGCGCTCGTGATGGTGGGTGGTTCAACATCCACGCTCAGGCTGACCCACGAACTGGTGACCGCCCCATGCTGATTCGTCACGACCACCCAGTAGAAGCCGCCATTCGTCCAGTTTACGTTCGACAAACTTAGACGGGTACCGGTGGCGGACGCAATTTTCGCCCCCTCATAAACCCATTGGTATCTGAGCGGGGTGCTGCCTTCGGCGGCCACGGTAAAGGCGGCGGCATCGCCACAAAACGCCACGACGTCCCGAGGCTGGGTGGTGAGGCGCGGGGTCTCGCCGATCGGACGAAGAGTGGCTTCCGCGCTGATGACCGTCCCGGCCAGGTTGGTAATGATGGCCCGGTAAACGCCCTGGTCCGAGGCTTGTAAGTTGTTGAAAACCAGCGCGCTGGTGGTAGCGCCGGCCAGGTTGGCGCCGTTCTTCTGCCATTGATAGCGCAGGGTGGGAGTGCCGCTGGCCAACACCTGGAGGGCGGCGGTTTTGCTGAGAATGGCGGTGGTATTCCACGGCTGCACATGGATGACCGGCGCGCCATCCGAGCGCACCACCAGGTTGTGAAAAGCGCCTGCCGATAAATGGGTGATGTTAGTGATGGGGGGGGCGGGGGTCTGATTGAAGTTGGCGGATCCCCACGCGAGGATGGAGCCATCCGACATGAGGACCAGGCTGTGCTGCGCGCCGGCCGCAACCCTCACGACATTGGTCAGCCCCGCGGGCACATTGCACTGGCCGTTGGTGTTCGAGCCCCAGGCTACGACCCGGCCGTCCCGCTGCAAGGCAAGGGCGTGGTCCTGCCCGGCGGCGATCGCCACCACATTTGAAAGCGAAGCGGGTAACTGGGTCTTGGCCAGGTTGTCGGCTCCCCAAGCCACAACTTTGCCGTCGGTTTGAACGGCGAGACTATAACCCGATCCCGCAGCCACGGCGGCAACGTTTACGAGGTCTCCGGGAGTGGCGGTCAAGGATCCCCAGCTAACCACCGAACCATCGGCCAGGCGGGCCAATGAATGGTCCCGTCCGGCGGAAATCTCCACCGCATTCGTCACGTAGGCGGGGGCTGCGGCGTGATTGCCCCATACTACGACGGTGCCGTCGGTCTTGAGGGCCAGGCTGTGCGCGTCCCCGGCGGCAATCGACTGCACGTTGGTCAAGCCGGCCGGCACCTCAAGCTGGCCGAAAATGGCGAAACCCCATGCCGTGACGGTGCCGTCGGTTTTCAACGCCAGGCTGTGGGCTCCGCCAGCGGCCACCGCCACCGCGGAATTGCCGATGCTGGTGGGGGTTTGGATCTGAGCGGCGCTGTTGTTGCCCCATCCGATCACAATGCCCGTGGCGGCGCCCGCGAGAGGCGCGCTTAGCAGCGTCAGGCCAAAGGCCAAAAGAACATGGGGGAAATGATTTCCGGAGGTCGGCGGATTCAGCGCAATTTTCATAAGATAATGTCTCCACCCGTCACTCCCGGCATGCGCGATGACGCGCCATGATGCGACGGAGGAAACCAGGTGTTGTGCAATCACCCATGAGAGTGAATATGTTAGGCGACATTCGCAACATTATTTATTGGGGTGAATGCGCTTTTGCTCCATGCCGCCTGATCTGTGAAGTGTGCGTTTGCAGGCACACCCTGCCTGCGGCGCGCAGCGACCGCTTAATTGGCCGCCAAATGGAGGCCTCCCGGGTTGCGGACGCCGCCCCGATGGGCTAATGCTTGCGGCGTGAATTTGGCGCCCGATTCCGACGCCGCCCTGGTCCTGGTGGGCCACGGCTCGACCAAAAACGACATGTCCGCTCACCCGGTGCGCGCGCAAGCGGAAACGCTGCGGCAGCGGGGGCTTTTTGCCGAGGTGCATGCGGCATTTTGGAAGGAGCCCCCCTTCGTCGCCGGCATTTTGGATCGAATCGAAACCACTACCGTCTTTGTGGTGCCATTTTTCATCAGCGAAGGGTATTTCAGCCAAATCGCCATTCCAGCGGCGCTGGGTTTTCCTGAACTGGTCAGCCCAGAAGACCGGATCCTGGTTCATGCCGGACGCACCATCATTTACACGCGGCCGGTGGGGGTGCATCCAAGCCTGACGGGGGTTCTTTTGGCCCGGGCCCGGCAGGTGGTGACCGAACATCCCTTTCCGCTTAAACCGCCCTCCGCGGCGATCAGCTTGTTCATTGCCGGTCACGGCACCCCGCAGAACGCCAATAACCGCGCGGCTGTTGATGCCCACGTGGAACGTATTCGGCGCGCGGCAGACTACCCCGCCGTCCATTCGGTCTTTCTCGAGGAGGAACCGCGAATAGCCGCTTGCTACGAGTTGGCGCCCACCCGTCATATTGTGATGGTGCCCTGCTTTCTGAGTGATGGCTTGCATGTTGTCGAAGACATACCGGTGCTGCTGGGGGAGCCGGAAGCCGTGGTGCGCCAGCGGTTGGCGACAGGCATGCCCACCTGGCGGAATCCCACCGAGCGCCAGGGCAAGCTGGTTTGGTATGCGCGCGCGGCGGGCACCGAGGCCCATTTGCCGGATGTTGTGCTGGAGTTGGTGAAGGAAGCCCGAGGCTGGCTGTCTGCCGGAAAGACCAGACGCTGAAACCCGGCCTTTTCGTGGGGGGGGGTAATCCGCGAGCACTTCGGGAGCCGCTCCCCCGAAAGGGAGATGAGTTTGGGGGGCTCGTGGGCCATACCCAGACCACCCCTGAACGGGTTTTACGAATTGCACGGCCCTGTTTCTGAGGGGCTGATCGCCCCTGGCACCGGCCGCAGTGTTCATGAACGAAAGGCTTTTCAAGCAGGGCAGGGGATTATTGGGGTTGAGGGCCTCGTGTTTTGACCTTCGAGAAGCGCAGAGTTCCACCTTGAAACCGCGCTGGCGAATCCCGAGACTCTGGCGTGCTGTTTAAAAGAACAACCTTGATCGGGGTGGGGCTGCTCGGGGGCTCGCTAGGGAAGGCCATGCGAGAACGGGGCGTGACCGGGCAGGTGACCGGGTATGTGCGTCGCCCCGTGAGCGTGGCGGAATGCCTCAAGGCTGGCGCGGTGGATGCCGCGCTGTTGGATATTCAGCAAAGCGTGGCGGATGCCGACCTGGTGGTGCTCTGCACTCCGTTGTTCCAAATGGCCGCCTTGACTCGCCAATTCCTGCCTTTTCTAAAGCGCGGCTGCATTATCACGGATGTGGGAAGTGTCAAAGGCGCGGTGGTGCGTGAGTTGGAACGACTGACGCGCGGCTAGGGGGTCCA
>JBBQYD010000391.1:0-5394 GCA_038209025.1 Verrucomicrobiota bacterium
CCCCACCGGCTGGGGCGGGCGAAACCATCCTGGTGGTGGATGACGAAGCCGGCATCCGGGAGGTAACCCGGAACATTCTGAGCCGGCACGGCTACCAGGTGATCGTGGCGGCGAACGGAACGGAGGCACTGGCCTTGTTCGCGCGCCACCGGGACAGAGTTCAGCTCGTACTGACCGACCTGATGATGCCCTTGATGGATGGGCTGGCCTTGACGCGGGCGCTGCGAAGCCTGCACCCGCAACTCAAAATCATCGCGTCCACCGGCCTCATGCAGAGCGGCGAACAAGCGGCCCGAATCGAAGAGTTGAAGCGGTTGGGCGTCACCCGATTTCTGACCAAGCCCTACGCGGCGGAACAATTGCTGGCCGCACTCCACGAACTGCTTTGCGAAAAGACTTCCCCGGAGAATGCAGCCCTATGACCACCACCCACACCCAGCGCGGCGCGGCGAATCCAACCAAGACCAGCCTCATCGTGGACGACGACGAGAAGAACTTGAGCGTCTGCGGCACATTCCGTTCAGCTTCTACACTGCCACCGGACCCGGCCTTTCTCCTGGAAGTCCGCGACAACGGTATCGGCATTTCCAAAGCCAACCTCCAAGCTGCCCAATCGCTCGGCCTGCTCGGCATGAAGGAACGTGCCCGCCTCACGGGCGGCGAGGTCACCGTGGCGCGCGGTGAACCGGGTGGCACGGTCGTCACCGTCCGCATCCCGTTCGTCACCGCACCGACCGGAGAGCCCGGCGGCTGAGAGGGTGGTGGTGAACGGCGAAAAACCGCTGGTGTCTCAGCGTTGCTTTCCGTCATGGCGGTTGGCTACCCTGCGCCCATGAAGTGCCTTTCCTTTGTAATGTCGATGTTCCTGCTCGCCGGTCTGGCAGGCGCCGCCGGCCCCGACGACCAATACATCGAGATTTACACCCTGATCCGGGAGGCCGATGCGCTCGTGGCCACCGAACCGCACACCGCACTGGAGCGCTATACCCAAGCCCAGACGTTTTTGCAGCGTTTCCAAAAGGGAAACCCCGCCTGGAATGCGCCAGTGGTCCGTTTTCGGCTGGCTTACCTGGCCCAACAGATCGCGGCAACCTCCGGCAAGCTGCGTCCGGCGGAGATCGCGCCGGCGGTCACGCCCCCCGCCGTTGCCGCTGGTGCCTCGAACCCGCCCCCCGTTTCGCCGCCGGTGAACAACCAGGCGGAACTGGAGGATTTGCGAGCACGGACAAGGCAGCTCGAATCGGACAAGGCCCTGCTGGAGGCCAAGCTCCGGGAAGCGCTATCGGCGATGCCCGCGGCGGTGGACCCGAAAGAACTCGCCGGGGCCGAAGAGCGGATCAGAAAACTGCAGAAAGAGAACGAGTTGCTGCGGGTCAGCAGGGAACTTGAAAAAGACACGCCGGCCAAAGTGCCGGACACTTCCAAACTGCGGAAGACCCAGGAAGAATTGGACGCCGTGAATCGGACGTTGGCGTCCGAGACCGAACGTACCAGGCAGCTCATGGCGGAGAATGGCGCGATCAAGAAGCGCCTGGAGGAACTCGGCCGGAACACCGCGCCGCTGGACGCGGCACGGATTCAAAAAGCCGTGGACGGCGCCAATCGCGAATTGAGCGAGCAAAAACAAGTTTCGGCCCGGCTGGCACTGGAGAAGCAGTCGCTGCAGTCCCGGGTTGTAGAATTGCAGGCGGCGGTGGATAAGGCAGCCGGGCTGCGCCAGGAAAACGAGAAACATCTGGAGCGGATTCAGAAGCTGGAGGAGGAGCTGGGCAGGAAAGCGAGCGCGGTGGCCAAAGAATCCACCAGCCGACGCGAGCGCGCGCTGGCCAAGAACGTTGCCGAGCTTGAACGCCAGGTGTCCACTTACCAATCACGCCTCGCGGTGCTGGAAGCCCGGCCGGTGCCTTTCAAGCCCGAGGAACTGGCACTCTTTAAGGCCCCGCCACCGACACTGCCAAGGAAGCCTGCCGGGATCTTCCGTTCGCGCGATCTGCCCAGGGTTTCCGCCAACCTGGTGGCTGAGGCCGGAAAACAGTTTTCCTCGAAACAATATGAAAAAGCCGAAGCAAGTCTGCAGGAGGCGGCCCGGCAGCCCCAGCCGAATGTTGAGGTGCTGACCAAACTGGCGGCCACGCAGCTTGCCCAGGGGCGGCTCGACGAAGCGGATAAGACCCTGCAACAGGCGCTGACGGCTGCTCCCGAGGACGCGGCCGGCCTGCACCTCACCGGTGTGCTGCGCTACCAGCAAGGCAACATGGACCAGGCGGTGGACGCGCTGAGCCGGGCGGCGAAGCGCGACACCAGGAATGCCGAAACGCAGAACTACCTGGGGCTCGCGCTCAGCCGAAAGGGAATGCGGCTCCCCGCGGAAACGGCACTCCGAAAGGCCCTCGAGATTCAGCCCGGTTATGCCAGCGCGCATTATAACCTGGCGGTGATTTACCTCGCGCAGCAACCGCCTTCCGCCGAACTCGCCCGCTGGCATTACCAGAAGGCGGTCGCCTCTGGGCACCCCCGCAACGCGGATTTGGAGAAAACCCTGGAGAACCGAACCACCGCAAAATAGCGAGGGCGGGCAAACCGGCATCACGCCCGGGCTCCTGGCCCTCTAGATATTGGATCTGCCATGCATCAAGCCGTTCACGAGCTGCCCGTGGCCACCCGGGGCCGCGGTCTTTATGAAATCACTGACGAAGTGCAGGCCTGGGTGGCGCGAGCCGGGGTAAGCACAGGGTTGCTCACCCTGCACTTGCGGCATACTTCCGCCTCCCTGCTCATCCAGGAAAACGCCGACCCCGATGTTCGGCGGGACCTGGAGGCCTTTTTCTCACGGCTTATCCCGGACGGAGACTCCCTGTATAGCCACACCGCCGAAGGTGATGACGACATGCCGGCCCATGTTCGAACCGCGCTGACGTCCGTAAACCTATCGATTCCGATTCTGGAAGGCCGGTTGGCGTTGGGCACCTGGCAGGGCATTTACGTATGGGAGCACCGGGTGGCTTCGCACCGGCGCAGGGTGGTGTTGCATCTGCTGGGTGAATAGCCCTGCGGCGGCCTATCCCGGGGCCCAGTTCGACCAGGGCGCCGACCCCGCACCGCAATCTGAGCTTGGGCTCAACCTCTGCCGAAGGCTTGCATCTACGATGCTCAACAGCGGCCGGTGCGTGATCTGCTGCGCCGACGGAAGTGACCATCCGGAGATGCGCAGGAGATGTTGGGTTCTGACACCTCTCATACCATTCATTTGCCAAACTTGGCAATTGCCGTAACATAACCTCAACAAGCACCCGTAATATGACTAAGATAACAATCACCGTTCTGTCCTTGGTTTGTCTGTCGCTGCCCGCGAGCGCGCAGAACCTTCTCTCCAATGGCAGTTTTGAAGCCAACCCAATCGGCACCATCGCCTCGTATGCCCCTCCGGGGGCCATTGACACAACCACTTTCACCGACTGGCGCTTCTTCACGGTAGGGGCGCCACCAATCGATCTTTTCCAGGCCCGCATTGTGGACGCCGCTGATTTCGCCGCTGGCGGCGCCCTTGGGAGCCATGCCTTGCGTTTCGATGTAGTCAATACCGGCACTCCGGCGGGCGCTGATTATGCTCTTGATCGAGATGGTGCCAGGGTGCCGGTCGCTTTCGGCAACACTTACACGCTTTCTTACGACGCAGTCCTATACGGAGTGACCGGCCCCGGGTTCTCGTTCACAACCACCGTGGCAGAATTTGACAGTTCTCACACTTTTATCGGACAGAGCGGTTTCAGCCCCGCCCTGCCAACCGATGCGCTTTTCCACGGCTATTCATTCAGTTGGACACCTGTCAATCCGAACGCGACCGAGATCAACCTCGCCTTTCGACCAACCTCCCCGGGATACATCAATGCTGTGGGACTCGATAATATATCCTTTAGCGTCGTCCCGGAGCCCGGCACGGTGGCGCTCGGCCTGATCAGCGGCCTTGCCGTGTTCTTCTTTCGCCGCCGCCAAACCTGAACTCTTATTCAACACGCCTTAAATCCCATGATTACAAACCCTGCCTGCAGTAACCAGGCCAGTCGCAGGAAAATGTTTCTGCATCGGCTGGGCGTGTGCCTGACGCTGCTCGCCTTGCTGGCTGGCTTCCCGAAATTGTCAGAAGCGCAACCGCCGTCATTATTCACGTCCGCCGCGACTTTCGCCCCCACCAACCGCTATGTGGCGACGAGCGTCTTTCATTGGTACACCTCGAGTGGCGGCCAACTCGTCGGGCCATGGGTTCCGGTCGAAGGGCGCAGCAACTGGACGGGCCGGCCTGATTGGTGGAAAGGCCAGATCAAACAGATGATGATGGCGAACATTGACGTGCTCTACGTCCATCTCTACCCCGACCCCGTTCTGGAGCAAGTGCGTGTTAACTTGTTCACCGCGCTTAGCCAACTCCGCGCCGAGGGCTACGATACGCCGAAAATCGCGCCTTTCCTCGATCCGGCGATCACCTGGAATGGACAGCCGCTCGTTGACCTCGCGACGCCGGCCGGCAAGGACGCATTCGTCGGACAATATATCCGCTTCTACAACCAGTATTACGGCGCGACCACGGACCCCTATGCCGACGATTACCTCGCGCGCCAAAACAACAAGCCCGTGCTCGACACCTACGTGATGAATACGTGCGCAAACATCAGCTCTTTCACCCGGGCGGATGTGTCCAATCGCCTCGCCAGTGCATTTGGCGCTGCTCACCCGTGCTTCACGAATGGGTTTGTAATGGTTTCGTCCGTGGCCAATTCGTCCCTGGGTTTCGCCGACGAAAAGGTGGCCCAGTTCGAGGTCCTCGCCTACTACCACGCAACCGATTACAACTCGATCCGCTCGGTGCATCTCGATGGCGGGTATTGGGACCAGAACATTCGCAACCCCGGCGCCTTCCTCCCTCGCGCGGGCGGCATCCATTACAGCAATGCCTGGCAGCAAGTGGACCGCAATACCACCCGCCGGGTGTATTTGGAAAGTTGGAACGAATACGACGAGGGCTCTGGTATTTACGCGGTAACCAGCGCGCCACCCTACATCGCGTCTGGCAGCGGCAACACCAACACCGATGTGTGGTCAACTACCGGAGACCCGTTCGAATACATCAAGACCACCGCCAAGGGGTCCGCCAGCTTCAACGACACCCCGGCGCAAGGTGCGAAAATCCTTTGGCACAACCTTCCCGCCACCCTCACGCCGGGGGAAACACGCACGGTGACCGTCATTGTCCGCAACACCGGGGATGCGAGTTGGACAGCGGGCGCGAACTACAAGCTCGGCCAGGGCGACGCCGATACGACGTTTGTCGCCGGCAAGCGCGTGCTGATTAACGATACGCGGGATGAAATCCCGACCTACGGTGGCATCTTCCGAGGC
>JBBQYD010000392.1:0-5377 GCA_038209025.1 Verrucomicrobiota bacterium
GCCTCATCGGTGCGCAATACGATAACGGCCTCGCCCTCGCTTACCTTTACGATGGCAACGGCAATCTCGCCCGCCAGAAGGCCATGCTCTACGACGCCAACAACAACGGCCTGCCCGACGTCTGGGAATTCCTCCACGGCCTCACGCACAACACCAGCGCCTTCGCCGACAGCGACGGCGATGGATGGAGCGATTGGCAGGAATGGAAAGCCGGCACGCAACCCACAAACGCCGCCAGCGCACCCAATCTGCTTGGCTTGCCGGGAACCATCATCGCCTCGAAAAACTGGCCTTTTGCCGTCTCCAATTTCGTCGTCGGCGTGGGCCAACTCGACGGCACGGGCGCGGAGGAAATCGTCATTGGCGCGGACGGCAGTCCCGGTACCAACACGAACTTCCTTCTGGTACTCACGCAAACCGGTGCCAGTTGGTCAACGCAGCGGGTTGATGTCGGGCAATTCGGCGTTACATCCATTGCTGTTGGCCAGATAACCAACCGGCCCACCCCGGCGATTTACGCCGGCCTGCGCCAACCCGGCGGCACCGGCCGGATTGTGGAATTGATGAACACGGGCGGCGTGTGGCAGACGAATGTGGTTGCGAACTCGACGAATGAAGCAGCGTTTGTGCTGGGGGTGCGAGGGCAGGATTTGTTGGCAAGCCTGGCCGTGACAAACGCCGCTGACGGCGCGCTTTACAGCATCAGTTTTTCCGGCGCCTGGAGTGTTCGCTTGTTCGACTCCGTGCCTTCTCATCGTGGCCTGGGTACGCTCGCCAATTCCCAGACAAGGGCTGGGTTGCCAGTCCCTCTTCGCCTTTTGGATACGAACGGGATCGCCTATGGGCTGACCGGTTCAGCGCACGGTCTTGCCGGATATTGGAATTTCGACGATGGGACGGCGGCGGACAACAGCGGCAATGGGAACAACGGAACGATCGTCGGCGCGGTTCCGACGAACGGGGTTAGTGGACTCGCCCTTCAATTCGACGGCGTGAACGACTACGTTCAAATCCCGCACTCCACCACCCTCGTCTTCGGAGATACAAATTCTTTCTCAGTCCTGCTCTCGTTCAAGAACTCGGTTTCTGCCAGACGCATGTTCCTGTTGGAAAAGAACGCCCCATCGCGGGGTTACTACCTCGATCTGAACGTGACGGCAAACAACCAATTGGAGTTCTGGCTTATGAGCGGTGGGGGTGAAGTCGTGGGGCGTTTCGTCGATGCACGGATCAGTGACGGACAGTGGCATCCGTTGGGAGTAGTCGTGGACCGCGCTGCTCAGTTGATGTGGCTCTATTTTGACGGTGCTCCGGTCGCCACAAACGACATCCATACGGTCGGCTCTCCTGCAACCTCAAGTAGCCTCTTCATTGGCAGAAGGGATGGTAACGACCTTGCTTTCGAGGGTCTCCTTGATGAAGTGCGCATTTACAGCCGCGCGCTGAGTGCGGAAGAGGCGGGAGCGGTTTCGTTCGGGGCTGCTGTGATTCCAGAGCCACCGGCCACCCGCCCGAACAACTGGCGCGGCGACTCGCTCGCGTCTGGTTCGCTTCGCGGTACAAACGGCATTTCCCTTTTCTACACCTTCGCCGCCGACGAGAACGCCAACGGCGTGGTTGACTTCGGCGACGATTTTGTCACCGCCGAATATCTGGTGAGCGGCACGAACGCGGTGCTGCTGACGACAAACCGCCAGCCTATTGCGTCGCTGACACCGGCGCAGAGTTACAGCCTAGCTTCCGTGAATTTTCTCAGTCGCAGCAACGAGGTTTTCTTCACGGGCGAGCCGGACGGGCAGGTGTTCTCCTGGACGGCGACCGGCGCGACGAATCCTATGCAACGCCAGCTTTTCAGTGCGCACCATGTGGGACAAGGGTGGCATGCATTGGCTGGCGTGAAGACCCACGAACCCGGCCAGGGTCTGATCGGCTTGCGCGTTGATCCCTCCGATAGAGCGCGATGTGACGTGATTCATTGGTCGCCTCAGCCGGGCCTGCCACAACTGGCCAGTTTGCCACAAACCGCACCCTCCGCCATCGTGCTGCCATCGACAAACCTGCTGGGAAGCCTGGCCGCGGTCATGGTTCGGCTGTGGGACGCGGAGGGCAACGATTCCACCCCTCTCCTCCAGTATCAAGTATCGGGCACCACTAATTGGAAAACTGCGGCAGTGACAGCTCTGGATGGAGCGCCGTACAGCCCAGAAGTAGGAGTTACTGCTTTGCCTTCAGGAGTAAGCCATACCCTTTCCTGGAATGCCCTGGCCGATCTAGGACCAGCGGTCATCACCAACGTTCTGCTTCGTGCCCGCGCCCAGGATTTCATGCTGATTGGGCATTGGTCCGCAGCCACTCCTTTCCAGGTAAACATGGTCCAGGATTCAAACACCAATGGAATCCCCGACTGGTGGGAATACCGATACTTTAACGCCTTGCATAGTGGGTCCGGGGACTCAGACGGCGATGGGGCAAGCGATTACGCGGAGTACATTGCTGATACCTATCCCAATGACGCAAGCTCTTATCTGCACATCATCGGGGTGGAACCCGTCACCGGTGGAGTCGAAATCAAATGGCAGGGCGGAACCTGGGCCACGCAGGTTCTGGAAACAACCACAAATCTGGTGTTTGAAGCTACCTGGCAACCACTGGCGACCAAATCGCCTCCGGTCTTGAGTGAAACGTCTTTTGTTGCCCCTTTCCAGACCAACGAGCGGTCGTTCTACCGGGTGCGGATACAAAGGTGAAGCCTAATTGTTACGAATTTAATTGGGATCCTAACTTTGGCCGAAAGAGCGCTTTTTAGGTGTTTTGCGGGGTAATAGCGCTTATGCTTGAGACCGAAGACGCAGATGGGGCTGATTGATTATGACAAAATCGACCCAAACGTGTGAATCAATTGAAACACAAATGAAGACTCTCCTGTCTAACCTGGCGAACCAACTGCGAAACCAGAGGTCGGCTGCTTTACCGAGCGTCGTTGTCGGTTTCGATGGATTTGTGGATGAAATGATCAGCGTCGTCGCCGAGAGGCAGAGCCTGCAAGACTTTGTTCCTGTGCCGGACATCGCCACATTCGGCGGGCTGATCTGCAAGGCCGCAGGGCAGAGCAGTCTGCGAGAAATCGTAGTCAAAGCGGTTCATCCGGGCGGCTGCGCTGTGAATATGGGAGACGGTCTCGCCTGCCTTGGCATCCCTGTGGACGCCTTTGCCACGCTTGGCCAACCGGCGCATCCAGCCTTTGGCGAAATCATGGCTCAATTTCGTAGTTGTCATTCCTGGGGTAAAGAGCCTGGCCACACGCTGGCTTTCGAATTCAAGGATGGCAAGCTCATGTTCAGCTCGGTCTCCCAACTTGCGGACTTTACCGCCGCCCATGTGGAAAAATTGCTCGCTGACGGATCTTACGCAACAGCCTGCGCCCAGGCGAAAGTGATTGCGCTGACCGATTGGACTCTGTATCCGCACATGACGGCGGTTTGGCGGTTATTGCAGGAGCAAGTCTATTCCCATTTGACACAACGTCCGGCATTTTTTATCGACCTGGTGGACCCCTCGAGCCGCTCGTCTGCTGACCTCCGGGCCATGCTCGACGCGTTGCCAGCCTTCGAAGCAAATGGGCCGCTCACGCTTGGCCTGAATGGTAATGAAGCCAACATATTGGCTCGGTTATTCGGTTTGGCGGCGTCGGACGATTCTCCAGACGCCATACTGGCGCAGGCGCAAGCGTTGCAGTCGCGCCTGGGCGTAACCGAAGTAGTCATCCATCATGTGAAATATGCGGCTGTGGCAAACGCCTCCGACACCGCGCATCTGCGCGGCCCATATTGTGAAAAGCCAAAAAAGAGCACCGGCGCAGGAGACCGCTTCAACGCAGGTTACTGCCTTGGCCTGCTGCTCCAACTTGACGCTCGTTCCCGTCTTGCCTGCGCCTGCGGCAGCTCCGGTTTTTTTGTTCGGCAGGCCCGCAGCGCCACGCTGCCTGAACTCGCGGATTTTCTAGAGCTCATCAGTTCGGTTGCCCCTTGAAACAGAGGATGATAGCGGTAGTGCAAGTGTCAGTTCTCACGATTGCCACTGCCAAACCGAGGGACTATACGCATGGCGTGTCCCGGAACCTTAGAATCGAAGAGCTTCAGTTGGTTCAGCAGGGCCTGGAGTTCGTGCTCCGGTTGGGTGTAGCGCGGCAGGATCACATGGCGGCCGTCGGTGGCCGGCAGATGCACATCGATCATTTGCACCGCCGCAAATTTCTCCAGCACGGAGCGAGGCGTGAGGCCGGGAGCCAGATCCCGCAGCCATCGACGCGCCGGTTTTCGACCAGGCTCCAGTAGTGATGTTCCTTGCCATCTTTGGAGCGCGTGGACTCTTTGAGAAGCATGTTGGCCACCGATTATGCACGGGCCAACGCAAAGGAGAAGGGGCTCGGTCTGCACTACAGCACATTCCGGAAATCCGCAGCCACGTCGGACGCCGAGTTGCGCTCATTTGCTACGGAGTTGCCCGAGCATTTTCAGATTGTAGATTTGCGCACTGCCAGCCCCGGCATGGGGTTTTCCTGGGGCCGATACGGTCCCCGGACAGAAGTGCGACGTCATGGATATGAGAGGATTTTCGGATATGCGAAGCCACCAACGACCGGATTGTTTGCCAAGCTTTTCGGCCGGTAGAATGGCGAACAAGACGCTGGACCAAATGACGAGGAGCGCGGTCAACTGGACGTTTCAATCGGGGAGCCCGCCTTTCCAAAGGCCGGGCTGCCGCGCCAGCCCGCGCCGCTCCACGTCGTCCATATAGGCCCGGGCACTGGGCACGCTGACACTGATGCCATTGAAGGCGCAGTACTCCAGGCAGCCCCTCACGGCCAGGGCCTAGACCGTTTGGACCGCCGGACTTAGCTGCCTCCGGTGCAGTGCTTCCTGCCAATTGCTGAAGCTGATCTCAGGCACCCTGGGGAAGGGCAGCCCGGAGGAGGCATTGAGAGCGATGGGTTCTGTCGGCGGTTCCGCTGCCCTCGATGTCAAAGGTCGTCCAGTGGGCTCCTGGTCCCTGTGCCGCCCTGTTTAATCACGTGGGTATAGATCATGGTGGTGGAAACGTCGTTGTGGCCGAGCAATTCCTGGATGGTTCGAATGTCCGATCCCCGCTGGAGCAGGCGCGTGGCAAGGCTGTGGCTGGAGATTTTTCGTGGAATTCCTGATTTAAGCACCGCTGTTCTGATCGCTTTTTGAACAAACAATAAGGCATTAAAAGCCTGGTTCTGGGTTGAGACGGGGATGGGGAATGACGAACTCGTAAGCTCCGTGGGGCCGTTACTTCTTTTTCTTGCCACCCCTGGTCCATGGCGGCTAGTCTTAAGACATGCTCAGGGTAGTGG
>JBBQYD010000393.1:0-5343 GCA_038209025.1 Verrucomicrobiota bacterium
CGCCACGGCTTGTGAACTGCCCGGCGTGCGGTGGACGGTAACGGCAACCGAGGAGGTTCCCGCATAAGGCTCATGAACCTCATAGGCACTCGCGCCAAAATAAACGCTCCAGGGACCCACATCCGGACCGACGCTGAGGGGTTGTTTAATAACCACGGTGCTGTGGTTGCTTTCAGCCGGCGTGCTAGCCGCGATATTCGCGTTGACCGCGCTTAGCAGGTTTACGAAGAACATCCTGTCGGTGGTCACCGCCGGATTGGCCGGATTCACCACCACAGGCACCAGTTGAACGAGGGCTTCACCCGGCTTGAACTCCAATTCCATGGCGGATTCCGGAGTGCTCCCGTTGGGGAATCCCTGATAATCCGGCAGAAACAGGCTTGAAGAATGAACCGCCTCAACGGCCGTGCCCGGCGAGGTGGCCCAAGTCACCCGAATCTCACGCCCGCTCGCGGCCGAAAGCTGAACTTTGAACCACACGGTCTGCGGGGAATCCGGGTCGGCTGTAACCTCCGTCTGGAACGGAGTGCTGATCGGGTTCAGAGGAACTATGGATACGCTCACCAACGGGTCATTGTCCCGGATGATTCCAAACCCACGGTCATCAGCGATGCTGGCATAGGCGGGATTATACAGGTCAACGAAGAATCGTTCATCAGGCTCGCTGAGCGTATCCTGGATGGTGGTCACCGTGATGACCTTGCTGGTCACCCCGGGTTGGAAGGTGAGCACCCCGCTGGCAGAAGTGAAGTCCGCTCCGGCAAGCGGCGATGGAGTAGCGGCGCTATCGGCCGGCAGGGCCTGGAAGTTCAAGGCCGCGTCGGTGCGCCAATTCACGGTAATGGTGTATTGGCTCGGGTTCGAAAGCGTGACAACGAACTTCGCGATGCTGCCTTCGGTCTCCTCCGCGCCTGGATTGTAGTCGCCAATGGAGATGGCAGGGATCGGGTCATCGTTCAGAATGGTCCCCAACGCGGTGGATTGCGTCAGCACGAGGTTGACTGAGCCTGTCGGGTCCAGTCGAAGGGCTGATACGAGCTTTAGCTGGAACTGCTCATGGGCCTCGAAGGTCCGGTCACCGTTGACCAAAACCACAATTTGCCCGCTGGTTTCGCCAGGGTTGAAGACAAGTATCTGGGTTCCGGTGGCCGCCAGGTAATCACCATTCGCGGTGGTGGCAGTCCCATCGATTAGCTGGTATTGCACCTCCACGCGGTATCCCTGAATCGTCGAAAGCGTGATGTTGAAAATCATTTGCGTGGTGCCGGTGTTCCCTTCCTTCACGGAGGAATCGGAAACCGAGACGTTCGCGTCTCCCTTATAGCCGGCACTGACGGCCGAGAAGGTTTGATCGTAGGTCACGTTGAAGATGCCGGTGCGGCCCTGAGCCGGGCCCGCACCCGGATCGGCATCACTGTCATCCGAACTGGCGGTCACCGTCGTGGTGGTCCGGTTCGTAAACTGCAACGCACTGGGCCGTGAAAAAACGACGATGTAGTTGTTGGGGTCCAATCCCACAAATTCAAACAGGCCTTCAGAATCCGTCTTTACGGTCGCAACCGCTGAACCGATGCCCGGGGGATTGCTGGCGGTGTAAAGCTCCACCGTAATGCCGGCAATCCCGCGCTCATCGCTATCGCGTTTGCCGTTCAGATTCGCGTCGAACCAGACCCCTGATTTGATCGCAATGCCGGTATTGCGATCGCCGGTTCGTCCCATCGAGTCATCCCCAAAAACAAGATCGTTGCCCCGTCCGCCGTCAATGAAGTCGTTTCCGTCCTCCTCCACCACCGAGGTTGTGCCTTTCGAGGCAAAATTGCCGCCATACAGGAAATCGTCACCGTCACCGCCGAAGATCACATCCGCGCTGCCGCCGCCAACCAGGAAATCGTTGCCGCTGCTGCCATCATCAGGGCCGGAGATACCCTGCACGGTGACCCCGGCGGTCGGAATCGCCCCCACTGCGGCGTTGAGTGCCAAAACGTTGGCAAGTGCGATACTGAGATTATTCACTTTGGCGGCCTTGTCCCCGATCAGAAGGTCACTCCCGCCATCGCCAAGAAGCCGGTCGTTACCATTGCCCCCGATCAACAGATCGTTGCCGGAACCGCCATATGCCAGATCATCACCATCCCCGCCATCCACCACATCGTCGTCGCTCCCGGCGTTGATTATGTCATTGCCAGCGCCGCCTAACAGGAAATCCATGCCGTTCCCGCCATCGATGGTATCGTGCCCTGCTCCGCCGTCCACATTGTCATTACCGTCACTTGCGGTAATGGTATCCTGACCGTCGCCGCCATACAGGTTGTCCGCTTGCGCGGTGCCCGTGATCGTATCATTTCCACCATCACCGTAGATCGTGATGGACACTGTTCCGCCGATCAGCGTGTCATTACCGTCACCGCCACGAATCACGACACTCGTGGCAGTCGGCTTGGAACTGGCAGTGATTACGTCATCGCCCGCCCCGCCATCCGCAGTCGAATTCGCTCCGTCGCTGAGGAAGATGGTGTCGTTGCCGTTTCCGCCATTGACCTCGACGGTGGACAAAACGCCCCGGAAGTCGAGCGTGTCATCGCCCTGCCCGGCGTCCACGACCACTATTTTGGCTACCCCGGTAAATTGTTTCCGATGATTCGCCCAGGTGATGTCCACCGTTTCGCTGCCGCCGGTTCCATCCACATGCCGCACGATGAAGGTCTCGGAGTTATCGGTGGTGTCGATATACGCGCGAAGGCTGGCCCGGCTGCCCACGTTCAGGGTGAGAACACCGCCGCTCAATTCGGCCAGCACCGGTTCCGGGCAGGTCAGCTCAAAGGAGATCAACACGATCTCGGCAAACCTCCAGGTTTTCTCGATGCTGAAGAAGAACAGGTCAACCTTCAGGTAAGCCTCAAGGAACAGGCTGATCTCACCTTCAATGTTGAAGATGCAGCGCGGGTCCTGCTTGGCATTGGCGATGATTTCGCTCACCCGCATCTTGCCATCGTTATCGGCATTGTCGTTCCAGAAGAATTCTATGGTGGCGGAGACGCCTCCCCTCACCCCCACCTCGACAATGACCAGGTCAATGGAGGCTCCCGCAAAGATTTCGCCCGTGAGTTTCAGGGCGGGCAGCGGCTGTCCATTGGCGTCGTTCGTAATAATGTAGAAGCCGTCGAGCAGATCCACCGGGTCCTTCTTGGGATCGTCAATGAATTTTTGGATTCCGAACGTGTCGTAGCCAAAACCGATGTTGATCTCGGCACCAATCTTTCCGCCAAACTGGGCATACAGCGGCGGGTAGATGGGAATCTTCTGAACATAGGTAAACTGGAATTTGAACGCCGGCATGCGCCATTCCACCAGGCGCACGGGCTTGCCAATGAACAAATTGAAAAGCTCGGACGGATTGTCGAAGACCGGGATGCTGAAGTTGCTCAGGCTGCCAACATCGCCAGCAAAGCCGTGGCTGGCCTCCTGGAACGTGGAACTGACACCGGGCCCGGAGGCACTGGCAATCGCCCCGGCAAAATCGATGTTGGCGAGATTGCTTAGCGGACTGATCTGCTTCATCTCCCCGTTTTTATCGGCCAGCAGGCTGAACCCGCCGAACGGGATGAGAATCGAGCCTTCGCCAATCCCGTCCAGGCGGTTGATCAGCGTAATCACTTTGGCGACGTCATTGATGAAATCCACCGTTGACGGTTCCAGCAAGCCGAAGGTCTCGGCGAGGGTCAGCAGTGTGATAGTCTCTCCCGCCAGATCGGAAAGGATCGGGATGCGGGCCTGGACGACGTCGATGATTGGCTGAATTGGTTCGGTGACTTTGCGGATCTGTTCAAGGATGGGTCCCAGAAAATCCGAGATAAAGGTGCCAACATCCAGAGCCACGTTATCGAAGGATATTTGCGGATCGCCAGAGCCGTTTTGAACATCGAAATGCCAGACCAGGTGGAACTGGGCCAGCACGCGCGGAAACGCAGTGTTCCCGCCGAAGCTGGCGATCAGGTCCAGGTTGACAATCGCGTCAGCTCCCAGTTGTGCGGCAATAATATCACCCAACTGGAGGCCGCTCGAAGACAGTTCTGCCCAAGTGAGTTTCCCATCATTGTTGGGATCCTTGAGATCGACCTGGAAATGGCCATCAAACTTGCTGGGGGATGCCGCATTGTCCGCGATGTCGAGTTGGAGGAACAGCAACTGGCCGCTGAAATGCAGGCTGGGGATGGTGACTTTGAAGTAAATCTGCAGCTCGGGGTCGCTGGCCGGGGCGGACGAATCAAAATAGAAACCGTCGGTCAGATTCACCCCAAACCCGAATTTCATCACGAATCCAACGCTTACGTTGACGTTCCCATCACCCTTCAGTCCGAAGCCGGGCACCCCAATGTCGAACTTGATGGGATTCGCCGAAGTATCGAGCAAGGCGATTTCCTTCTTCAACAGGAGCTTTACGGCCAGCCCGTTGTCACAATCGAGTTTTACGTCCAGTTGGCCGTAGCCGAGAGACGCATCCAGCGCACCGCCGGTTTCGGCGTTAGCCAGGATGTCGAGGCCGCCGGGCCCGAGAGTGTTCCAGAACGCTTTCTTGATGGCGTTTTCCACCGCCGTCAACCCGCTTCCGCCGGCGGCTCCGACCTCGTCGCGCAGGGTTTTGAGCAGGCCCTCGCGAAAGTCCTGTATGAAATTGGCGGCGCCGGAAAGACCGTTGCCGATCAGGGGCAAGCTGGTGTTGGCTACGACGGAGTTCAGACCGTTCTGGATTTGCTCAAGCAGTTTGTCGAGACCGTCCAGGAGCGGGCCGGTGGCGCTGGAGATGATGTCGCAGAGGTCGAGGTTGTCAAAGAGGCTGTTAAAATCCGGGGCGATGAGGGTGACCTTGGAGACGGTCAGTTTGCCAGCGCCGTTGTTGGGGCCGGTGGGGTCGGTGAAGGTGACGGCGAACTTGTTCGGGTTGAGCGCGCTGTAGGCGTTGATGGCGGCCTGGACCGCGGCGGCGGTGGTGGAGTCGCTATTGATTTGGATGGTGAGGGTGTTGTTCGAATAATTCGCGATGGCGGAGGAACCGAGGGAGCCGTTTTGGAGGAGGGTGACGGCGAAGTTGGGGGATGCCCCCGCGGTGCGCGCAATAGTCAAGTCGTTGTTCCCGCCGGGGATGCGCAGTAGCGCAGTGCCAAGGGAAGCTTTCGTGTCAGTGAAAATACGAACGAGGTCCGGAATATCGACGACCAGGTTGTTATCGGGGTAGCCGTCGTGGTTGTTATCGGCGGTCCCCCCCAAGGCCATGGATTCCAGGGGTCCAAAAATTGGGAGAACGGCGCTGACCCCGCCCTTTAGGTGGAGATCGATGTTGTCGAA
>JBBQYD010000394.1:0-5324 GCA_038209025.1 Verrucomicrobiota bacterium
TTCGAGCGAACCGATTCCAACGAGGGGCCGGCACTCAAGGTGAAAGCTGCCACCTCCGAAGCCCGGGCCGCCCGCCGCAGCATCTCGGAATCAACCGGACGGCAGCTCGCGCCGGACAATTTCATGGCCGACCAAAACTACGTGCGCAGTCCGGCGCCCAGGAGCGCGGCCGCGGATTCCGCCGGGCCCGATGCTCGGTTGCTGGCTAATTTCCGAGTCCAACAAACAACCGCCGGATTCGAGGTGGTGGACGCCGATGGTTCGATTTACAAAGGAAAGATTGAACCGCTGAACGGAGGTGCGGCGGTCGTGACTGGTGCGGCGGTTGAGGCCAAACAGGAGGCTCGCGGATTTTCTGGTCAGCAGGCTTTGAGCGAGCAAGCCTTGTTCTTTCGGGTCGCGGGAACCAACCGCAGCCTGCGGAAACCGATTCTCTTTACCGGGCAGTTCCTTCCGCAGTCCGCGCCCATCGAGGGCCAGCAAGCCGTCTCAAACAGGCAATTGGGGGTATCCAACTCCATCGGGCTGGCGGGTCAGTTCGGTGCCAGGAGCAACCAGTCGCAGCTCGCGCCGCTGTTCAACAACTCCCGCATTTCCGGCAAAGTGCGCGTGGGCCAGGGGGCGGAAATCGAGATCAACGCCGTGTCCCAGGCCCCCTGAGCATCGCGGCTTCGGGCCGGCTCACATGCCCATGATCTGGTAGCCGCAGTCCACGTAAATGACCTGCCCGGTGATGGCCGCCGCGCCGTCGCTGGCCAGGAACAAACCGGTGGCTCCCAGCTCTTCCGGCAACAGATTTCGCTTCAGGGGCGCATGCGCCTCATAGTGCTTCAGCATCTCGTTAAAGCCGGCGATGCCGCGGGCGGCCAGCGTATTCATGGGGCCGGCACTGATGCAATTGACCCGGATTTTTTGCGGCCCCAAATCGTAGGCGAGATAGCGGGTGCAAGCCTCCAGCGAAGCCTTTGCCACCCCCATCACGTTGTAATGAGGCACCACCTTTTCCGCCCCGTAATAGCTCATGGCCATGATGCTCCCGCCGTCTTTCATCAGGGGCGCCGCCGCCCGCGAGAGCGCCACCAGCGAATAGGCGCTGACATCATGCGCGATACGATAAGCCTCCCGGCTGGTATTCACGAACCGGCCTTCCAGCGCGTCCCGGGGCGCAAAAGCCACCGAATGCAGCAGCAAATCCAGTTTACCGAACTTTTCCCCTGCAGCGGAAAAAATACGCGCAATATCCTCATCCCGAGTGACATCGCACGGAAGGATCAGGGTGTCCTGGCCGAACGAGCCAGCCAGTTCTTCCACGTTCTCGCGAATGCGCTCGCCCTGGTAGGTGAACGCCAATTTCGCGCCCGCCTTGTGCCAGGCTTGTGCGATGGCCCAAGCGATGGACCGCTTGTTGGCGATGCCGAATACAATGCCGAATTTGCCAGCCAATAAAGACATGCTTAGTAACTCTTCGATTGATTTGCCCGTCAGAAAACCGCCCAGCCGAGCTAACGGTGAATATAAGCTTTAGGAAAAAAAAGGCCCGGTGGCAAGGCTGGAATCCAAACCGCCAGCCGGGCGGAAACCGGGGCCGGGCCGGGCCGGCAGGCTCAGTTCCACCTCCGGGCTCAGGGATTCGGGATTTTCAACGTCTGCCCGACCTTCATTCTTCGCGGGTCCAGCCGGGGGTTGGCCGACATCAAGGCGTCCACCTTCACTCCATACCGGCGGGCGATAACGGTGGGAGTCTCCCCGGATTTCACGGTATGGGTGCGATACGTGGGGGTTATGGGAACGGCCGGCCGGGGCGGGGGTAACGGCGTGATGATTCGGCCGGGTGGCAGGGTGGGGTTCACGGGCGGGGAACCCGGCGCCTGGTAGTGTCGCACCTCGCCGGTTCGCGAGAGGGGTAGGGGAACGGTCCGGGCGGCTTGCGCCTGCGCCGCCTGGGTTTGCGCCGCGCTGGCCTGCGCCGCCAACTGGTTGCTCCAAGTCTGCAACTGTGTGGCAAACGTCCTCCACTTCTCCAACTCTTCCCGCAGCCGTTTGTTTTCCTCGCTCAGGTTCTCAAATTCGCGCTGCATCGTTTGCGTAACCGGGCCGAGCGATACGGTGCGCGCCAATTCCTGTTTGCAGGCCAGGATGCGGTTCTTGACGGTCTCCTGTTTGTCCGCGTTGGGCCGCAAGCGCAGGTAGCGATCGTAATGGTAGATGGCGGCGGCGGGATCGGCCTCCTTCTGATCGAACAACCAGCCGAGCTCGAAATTCGCCTCCGCATGACGCGGGTTGGTCTCCAGGGTTTTTTGGTAACTCTCGATCGCTCCCTTGTAATCCAGGTCGCGCACGCGGTTTTTGCCTTCGATGAATTGAGGTTCCTTTTCCTCATCGAGGGGATTCTGGCCTGGATCAAGGCAGCCGCACAGCAAACACGCGAGCAAAAGCAGCGTTGCGCTGATGGACCGGCTAACCAAAAAACTCATAGAACCGCGATGCTACCCCAACCGCCGCCAACATTCAATGCAGACAACTCGCTGGTGTGTGTGATTTACTTTCGGGTGCGGCAAGTTTTTCCTTGAACGAGAGCCGTTTTACGCGTGAGTTGTACAGCCAAACAAATCATGAATATCGTCCTTGTGGAGCCGGAAATTCCGCCGAATACGGGTAATATCGCCCGTTTGTGCGCCGCCACCCGGACCACGCTTCACCTGGTCGAGCCGCTCGGTTTTCGGTTGGATGACACCGCGCTGCGGCGCGCGGGCATGGACTACTGGCAGCAGGTGGCGTGGCATCGTTGGCGGGACTGGCCCGCGTTCGTGAGCCAGGTGGCGCCCGGGGCAGCGCTTTGGTTCATCGAGTCCGCTGGACCCAAAACCTATGCCGAAGCCCGGTTCGGGCAGAACGATTACCTGGTATTTGGACGCGAAACAGCCGGCTTGCCCAAACCGCTCCTGGACGCCCACCGTGATCGCTGGCTGGGCATCCCCATGGCCAACCCAGCCGCCCGGTCGCTCAATCTTTCGAATTGCGCGGCACTGGTTCTCTATGAAGCCTTGCGCCAGAACGGTTTCGCAGGCATGGCGTAGCCTGAAAAGGCGTTCATCCACCCGGCAGTACCCGCAACGTGTCCAGGACGGCTTTGACCTTTGGCACTTCGTGCGTTCGGAAGAGGTCGGTCTTTCCCAAGGCGGCAAGCACCGCAAAGAACGGCTCCGCGCACCGGACCTCCTCCCCGAAGTATTCGAACGCATGCGGGAGCGCGTGGCAGGTCGGCCAGCCCAAGGTCCTCAAACGAAACGTGTTAAGAAACACTTCCACCTGGTGCCGCACCCGCAAGGCGCTGTCCTGCAAATTGCGATAGTAGAACCCCAGCCCGGGATCGATGAAGATCCGCCGCACGCCGTTCGAAGTGGCCAACTCGACCTGGTTTGCGAAAAACTCGAACATCATCTCAACCGGGTCCCCCGAAAAGGAGAAATCACCCACGTCCCGCACGTTTGGCCCCTGAACGTAACAAATGATCACTGCCGCCTCATGGTCGGCCACCACGCGGTATAATTCCGGTCCAGCTTGCGCGCCGGTCAGGTTGAGAATGTTGGCCCCGGCGTCGAGGCAGGCTTGCGCGACAGACGGTTCGTAGGTCTCCACGGATACGAGGATGCCCTGTTCACGGACGGCGCGGATCACAGGCAGCATTCTGGAGTTCTGACCGGCGGCATCCACCCGCGCGGCATGTGCCAGGGACGACTCAGCCCCAATGTCAATGACCTCCGCCCCTTGCTCGTGGAGCACGCACGCGCGACGCAGAGCGGCGTCCGCACTCAGGCAGACACTCTCCCGGTACCAGGAATCGGGTGACAGATTAACGACCCCCATCAACGCCGGACCTGAATTGCCGTCGAAAAGGCGTCCCGCGATCTCAAACGCCTGGACCCGGCACTGAGCGGCGGGCCGATGCCGTTCCAGCAACCCCGCCAAATATTCCAATGAGAGCATGCGCAGTTAAGTAGGCCAAATTTGAAATCCCGCAAGGGGAAAGCGGGCGGGAGGAAAAGAATCAAGCCTAACAGATAAAGGAAAGCCGCCAACCAGCCGGCGGCGGGCGAGGGTGCGCGGCCGCACCGGGCATCGCTGCGCCCTGCCAGGATGGAGGCCGCGCGGCCCAGTCCCGCGGGCGGCGAGCCCCCCGTGAACGGTTTTGCCGCAGTTGCTTTGCCGGCGCACAGTGGATAGCCTGCCATTTGAATGCGGCTGCTGGACCGTTATTTGTTGCGCGAACTGCTTGCCCCCCTGGCCTATTGCCTGGCTGGGTTCCTGATTTTTTGGATCGCTTTCGATCTTTTCGACGCGATCGGCGAGTTTAAAGAAAAAGAGCTGCTGCCGCGCGATATCGTTGAGTATTACCTGGCGCTGACCCCAAAATTTCTCGCCCTGGTGCTGCCGATCGCCCTGTTGCTGGCCATTCTATATGCGTTGACCAACCATGCGCGCCATCACGAGATCACGGCCATGCGCGCGGCGGGAGTCGGTTTGTGGCGCATTTGTCTGCCGTACCTGGCAGTGGGATTCCTGCTCAGTCTGGCCTTGCTGGCGATCAATGAACTCTGGGCACCGGATGCGGAGGATTTGGCTGACCGCATCCGCACGCGGCGACTGCCAGGGGCGCAAAGCGGCCACCATCCCAACCAGGTGCGTAATCTGGGGTTCACCAACGCGCGCGAACACCGGGTCTGGCAAATTGGTGTTTACGATCCGGAGACTGGCCGCATGGTGAATCCGCAGGTGATCTGGCGGCAACCGGATGGCACACGCTTGTGGGTCACCGCCGGCAGCGCTGAACCGGCCGAAGGCGGCTGGACTTTTCGCCAGGTGCGCCAGTTCCTCGAAGCGTCTCAAACCAACGCCATGCCGTTGCCTTTGCTTGAAACCAACCAGCTCTTCCTGCCGTTCACGGAAACCCCGGAGGAAATCCGCAGTGAAATCCGCATCAGCCGGAACCTGGGGCTGCGGGTAGCCAGCAAAACCGATGTTCCGATTGAGGGAATTGTTAACTACCTTCGCCTCCATCCCAATCCTTCGGCGGCGGATCGGGCGTGGCTCTACACAAAACTGCATGGCCGGTTAGCCACGCCGTGGACCTGCCTGGTGGTCGTGCTTGTGGCAATTCCCTTTGGGGCCGCGTCGGGCCGTCGCAACCTGTTCGTGGGCGTGGCCAGCAGCATCGTCATTTGTTTTACGTATTTCGTGCTGCAGCAGACCTGCCTGGCGCTGGGAGCAGGGCAGCATCTGCCGCCCTGGCTGGCAGCCGGGCTGCCAAACCTGGTGTTTGGTTT
>JBBQYD010000395.1:0-5278 GCA_038209025.1 Verrucomicrobiota bacterium
GGTTGGTCTTCAGGAAAGCGATCGCCAGGTCGGTGGAGACATCATCCACCCAGCCCTGCGTGGTGGCCGAAACGCCATTAATCTCAAAGGGGCAATCGACGTACCGCCCCTGGCCGACGAACGAAGCCGAATAGTCGAATCCGGGTCGCTGGCCGCGCTGGCCACCCATGTGCCACTTGCCGATGTATGCGGTCGTGTAGCCGGCCCCGCGCAGCAGGGTCGCGTGGGTGACGCTGTTGGTGGGGAAGGGTGTGTGGTTGTTGGCGATGCCGTTCAAGTGATTGTAACGGCCCGTGAGGAAGGCGGCGCGACTGGGCGCGCAAAGGGACAGGGTGACGAACGCATTCCGGAATCGCATCCCCTCCGCCGCGATGCGATCAAGGTGAGGCGTGGTGAACCAGGGGTAGCGGCCTTGCTCGCCCTGCTCGCGCTGCACCACTCCGAGGGCATCGTAACGCTGGTCATCGGTGTAGATGAAAAGGAAGTTGGGTTTGGCCTCCGCCGCCAGACCGGGGAGGACGTTTCCGAGAAACGCCAGAACCATCACCCAGCGCCGGGCGGATTGAAGCGGGATGCGAAGCAAGGATTTCATATTGCAGTTGCGGGACGCGGCGGATCTCACGGGTCACACCAGTTTCTTTACCATGTCTTCGATGAAGAGACGCGCTTTGCGGGCTTCGGCGGTCACGGCCGCATAGTCTCCCTTTTGCACGCATTCCACGATGAGCGGGCCTCGCGTGAACCCGCCCCGTTTGAGGGCCGCCATGACTTTGGGAAAGTTCACCTCCCCGGTGCCAGGGGTTACCATGACTTCCTTGGGCGCTTTGAAATCCTTCACGCTCATGCCCACCACCAGGCCGTCCACGGTGGGCGCGTCCTCCACGGGGTCGAGTTTTCCTTCCGAGTAATAGAAGATGTTGCCGGGATCATACCACACGCCGAAATTGCCCTGCTTCACCTGCTCGATGAGCTTGCGGCATTGCGGGCCGGTGGCGTTCTTGCCCCCGTGCGGTTTGATGCTGAGCCCCACGCCCTGTGACTTTGCGTAAGCGCAGCATTCGGCGACCACTTTGTAGTAAGCGGCCACGAGCTTCTCATCCCCGGTGCCGCCCAGCAGCAGGTGGGGCGAACCGCAGGCTTTGCAGTTATCCACCAGCCGCCGCAAGCCCTGCACGCCCTGTTCCACCGACTCGTTTACCTGGAAATCACCGTAAACCGAGAGCGTCTTCAACCCGCGCTTTTTGACTTCCTCTCCGATGGTGGCCGCCTCCTCGATTTCCGTCTTGGGGTTGATGATCACCCAGGCCTTGCCCTTCGCCGTCATGATCCCGGCGTACTTATACCCGGCCTCGGCAATGCCATCCAACGCGACCCGATACTCATGCTGATCCCAGGGGCGCGTGTAGCAACCGATCTGATAAGCGGGAGCCTCCGCCGCCTGCAACTCCGGGACGGCCCGGGCCAGGCCGGCCAAACCCAGAGCGGTGATGGTGTGGACGAATTCGCGGCGGTTGATCCTGGGAATGGTAGTCATGGCGGGTTCGGGTCGGGTCATCAGATCATCCACTTGGCGAGCTCTGCCTTGCCTTGCAGCGGGGCGGGGTAACGGCCGTCCGGTCCCGGCTTTACCGGCGGTTCCACCTCCCACCCATACCGGGGCAGGGCAAAGGAGCGTTTCGATTCCATGACCTGCGCCCAGGTGAGCAGCGTGCCGGAGTAACAGGCGATTTGCGCGGCGAGCGCGAGGGAACTGCTCAGGCACATGTAAGGCCCGTTGTTGACCGGCTTGCCGGAACGAATGGCGGCGAACAGTTCGCGGTGTTCCGCATCATACATGTTCTCCTTCGGCCCTTCATACCGCCAATTCGTCTGGCCGGTGATGGCAAAACTCAGCAAATCGCAGCGCCCCTTGCTGCCGATGATGTAATCCGACGTGTTGGTGAAACACTCGGTCTGGTCGCGGGTGAAACCGTAAACGCGCACGCCGTTGGCATATTCAAATACCACCGCGTGGTGGTCGAACTGATCGCCGAAAACCGGGTCCACGCACGTTTGCCGCCCGCCCATGCCCCACACCTTTTCGGGCGGTTTGTCGCCCAAGGCCCAGGACGCCTTGTCCAGGCTGTGAATGAGCTGCTGGCCCGTCTGGTCACCGGACAGCCAGTTAAAATGGTACCAGTTCCACATCTGGTGTTGCATCTCGGTGTGACTCGCCACGCGTTCGCGCGGGAAGTAGGGCGCTGAAACATAGGTTTCCTGAATCGCCAGGATTTCGCCGATCGCGCCGTCATGCACCCGTTGCATGGTCTCGCGAACGGCGGGCGCGTAGCGCCAGCAAAGCCCGGATACCAGGCTGAGTCCCCTGGCCCTGGCCTTTTCGCTCACGCTCAGGCACTGCTTGATGCCCGGCATGTCGATCCCGTGGGGTTTCTCGCAAAAAACATGTTTGCCGGCTTCGACCGCGGCCGTCAGCACCTGGGGAATGAAATGCGAGGCCGGGGCGATCAGCACCACGTCCACCCCGCTGGCCAGAAGTTTTTCATAGGCGTCGAACCCGATGAAGCAATGGTCGTCCTTGACGGCGGACTGCGCCGGTTTGGCGGCCTTCAGCTTGTCGCGGCTCTCTTGCAGCCGTTGCTCAAAAATATCGGCCATGGCCACCAGCCGGACGTCCGGGCCCGCGTTCATGGCATTGATGGCGGCGGCTGTGCCGCGCCCTCCGCACCCCACCAGTCCGATCCGCAGAACATCCGAGCCGGCGGCATGAGCGCTGCGCTCCAGGGCGAGTTGTCCCAGCGCCGCCCCGCCGGCGAACACCGCGGAACTCTTCAGGAAATCACGGCGGGTGGTTTGGAATGATGGTCCAGGCTGATGCTTGCTCATATTCTTCATCGCTGCGTCACGTTTTGTTCCGGGGAGACGCATGCCTGAGAATTGCGCCCTCGGGCCGCGCTGGCAAGCTCTTTTCCCCACCGCTGATTTCAGCCGCGGCCATCGGGCGTGTCCTGCCGCATTCTCCCACACCGCTCCAATCCTGTCCCCGCTTGATTCTTTTCTTAGCGTCTTTGTTGTCCAATCCCCTTCGCGTTTCTCCCCAGGAGTGCTAGAGTGCAACGGAGCGTTTGGCCTGGCCGCCCGCTTGGGGGTGGTGCTCCAGGGCAAGCGGATCAGCGGTCAGGACAAAAAGCGCAGTGGAGCGGCGGCGCTAAGAAAGCTCACGAGGGAGCCTCCCTCGGGCGAGCGGAGTCTGTGCGGGTCGAGGCGTAGCTCTTTCAAGGGGAATCGACACGCTCAGTCTCCGCGAGGGGGGGAGCTTTTCAGACTCACTTGCGTTGTGCCCATGTCTGAACATAGGTTACAACTCTGCACTGAGTAGCGGCTCCTCAAAGGAAACCTCTAGTTGAATGGCCTCAGGTGGCTTGAATAGATCGTCCAAGCTCTGCGATTTGCACTCAGGATATAACCCTTCAATCCCACACCATCCAATCAGTTCGACTCCGCCTCACCTTGGCTGAACGGTCATCACTGTGATTTTGTCGCAGTCGAAGGAGGCGCCAACCCCAAACCCCTTAACGATCTCTACTCTAAAAATCTTGCGATTCAGTAGCTCCGACCACCCTTCTGAGATGGAGAGTCCATTTACCGCATTCTGGTGATTAAACCCCTCGAGTTTCAAGTTATCAATGCCCAAAAAGCGTAGCGTCAAAAGACAGGAAACTCCTTTTCGCTCTGCACCGAGTGGCGGCTGAAGCCCAAGAAATAGTAAATTAAGTGCCGGACAAGGCTCTGCGCCCCTTTCGAGCGTCAGAGAGATAACTTCAAAATCGTCAAACGAAGGCCACCCACCGAAGGCGTCTGTGACAAGCTCGTGATTTTCGATTTGGGTGAAGCACTCCATTATGCACCTTCCGGTTTGTCAGGACTGCTCATGCGAATTGGAATGCAATCGCACGGTTTTCTCGTGCTTCCGGGTTTGGGAACGTAGGTGGCTGGCAACTGATTATACTCAATCCAATTCCAGTGTGTTGTTGATGAGCCATGGCCTGGCTCATTTACTTCCCATGCTGACGAATTGGGAGGACATGGCTTGCATCCGTTTCCACCATTGCTGCATTTGTTGCAAGGACCAGGATTCGTCAGCGGAAGCTGAACGGGATCCCTCGACCCCGCTGGCAACGGACTTGCTAGATGCGTGCCATTTGCGCCACCTATTAGTGGAGGGGCGATAAGCTCGCCAATCAGATTACCCAAAGCTTCGTGAGCCCCCGTCGCAGAAGCAATTTCGTAGGTTACGTAGTAGGTGCCGACGAACACGATTATACACGCGGTAACCGGGGGTGGGCCGACTGGGGGACGAACAATGGGGGGGCGGACAATAGGGGGTAGCTCAATCGGAGGCATTTTTACCAGCAATCCCAGGTAGTCCACACTACAAATTAAATTGTTTCCCGTGAAGGCGCATTCATTAGGCCCGCCTCTTTCCCCAATCGGATCCCTGCTGATCCACCTTCCCGTGCTCGCGTTGTAATACCGATACCCGTAGTAAAGCAGATCGCTCTCATCGTCCTGGTATTTGGTCGAGAACCGGAACGGGTTGGCCTTCGCCATAGGTCCGGTGGCGCGGATGACTTCACCGAATGGCCCATACTCATACCGGGCGGATTCGGAGCCATCGGATGCACTGTGGAGCGACAGCACGTTTCCATTGCCATCGTAGGAAACGAAGTGTGTTGATGGTTGCCCGTTGATGGTCGAAGCATCGTTCACCCACAGCAGGCCGTCCACACCCCCGGCTCCTTGCATCGTGCCGCTGAGGTCCAGGCCCCAAACGAACGAGTTGAGAGTTGAAAGTTGAGGGGTGAAGGTCCTGAACCGCAACGCGTTGGTTACGCTTGGTTTCGTACGCTGGCCTAGACCGGTCACAAGCTCAGTAAACCCGAATGGAGATTAAAGTCAAGATCTCCGGAAAACCAAAAAAACGGCACCGACCGTCCACCGACTACCGCCAATCCGCGCGCCAACGGCGCAGTAACTCTTCAGCCCAGGGCAACGCCCTGGGATCCAGCCCCACAATACCATGCCCGCCCTGAAGGGGCAAAACGCGGCAGATGGCATGTCATCTCCGTGGGCTTCCAATCGTCCTTTGCCACCTTCAACCCCTCATCGCACTTGGCATATTCCGGGTTTCGCCCTTTCAGGGCTTTTCAGGGTTTTGATCGTTACTTTCCCAGGGCGTTGCCCTGCGCTGACGGGTTGCAGCCCTTCGGGCTGAGACCAC
>JBBQYD010000396.1:0-5277 GCA_038209025.1 Verrucomicrobiota bacterium
TGGGCACGGGATGATGCCGAAACCAAGGGATGGCAATAGGGGCGGCGGGCTTTGAAGCGGCTGGCGAATCCCGGCTCAAAAAAAAAGAGGCGCACCAACAGGGTGCGCCCAAATACACACGGTTTGGGAAGGGTAGCGGGAAGACAAAACCGAGGCAAACCAATTAAGAACCCTATGTCAACGGGACGGGGGGCTTTCGATAAAAAAAGGCGGCTCCACCAGGAGCCGCCTGAACCTAACTAACCACCATTACAAGGAACCGAAACCAGTCTAATCTGGCCGGGATTTTCAACAATAGGGTGATTACCCTAGCGAGACTTTGCAAGTTGTTGGGATGGTTTTGGCAGGGGCCGCCTGATTTGCTGATCCTCACCTTGGGTTCGCCCATGGTGTGGTGCGGTCGAGTAGCCCCCGGTGCAAAAGAAGCGGATCGATAAGGCCGCGCTGCGCCCATCGCCCCATTGGCCGCCGTGGGAAACGGCATAGACACCAGCGCATGGCTGTGTTCAAATGTGCTTCCCGGGAGCTTTCCGGAAAAACCAGGCTCCCCTCAATGATTTGAATATGAGACCGAGCATGCAAAAGTCTTTTTACGCGGCTTTGAATGGTTGCCGGGGCCAGGCGCTTCTGGCAATTGTGCTGCTGGCCCTCGCCTCGGTCAGTGGCTCGTCCCCGGCGGCAGAAGAGGTTAAAGATTGGCAGAATCCTCAACTCACGGGGGTTAATAACCAGAAACCGCACGCCACGATGGTGATTTGTCCCGATGTGGGGACGGCGCGAAAGATCCAGTACGCCGACAACAGCCAGCGGGTCAAGTCGCCTTACTACCGTTCGCTGAACGGACAATGGAAGTATCATTATGCGGCGAACCACAATGGGCGTGTGCCCGACTTTTGGAAGCCCGAGTTTGATGACCGCGCGTGGAAAACGATCGCGGTTCCTGCGAACGTGGAGCGGCAAGGTTATGGCATTCCCATTTACGTGAACATCACGTATCCATGGCCGCAGCCATGGCAGCCGCCCTTTATTCCTGAGAATGATCCGAATAACACCGTCAATTCCTACCGCAAAACGTTCAAACTGCCTGCCCAATGGCAGGACCGGCGCATTCTGCTGACGTTTGACGGTGTGAACTCGTTCTTCTATCTCTGGGTCAACGGCCAGAAGGTGGGCATGGGCAAGGACAGTCGCACGCCGGTGGAGTTCGACATCACGCCCTATGTAAAAAGCGGTGAGAATCTCCTGGCAGTGGAGAATTTCCGGTGGTGCGATGGCTCATACCTTGAAGACCAGGATTTCTGGCGGATGAGCGGCATTTTCCGTGATGTTTACCTCTGGTCGGCGGCGGACCTGCATGTGCGGGACTTCGAGGTTAAGACCGGGTTGCTGGAGGGCGGAAACGCCACTTTGCAGGTGAGCACCCAGGTTCAAAACGCCGGAGGAAAGAATGAAGCGGTCACCGTGGAAGCCGCGCTCTTCGACCCCCGGGGAAAGCCGCTGGCTGCCATCAGTTCCACTGGCCACGCCGAGGCCGGCCGGGAGGCGGCGGTCAACCTGGCTGTAACCGTCAAGAATCCGCCGCAGTGGAGCGCGGAAACGCCGCAACTTCACAAGCTCTTCATCACGCTCAAGGGGACTGCAGGCAAGGTGCTCGAAGTCATCCCTGTCGAGGTGGGTTTCCGGAAGGTTGAGATCAGGGATGGCAGCCTGCTGGTCAATGGCAAACGAGTGCTTTTTAAAGGGGTGAACCGGCATGAGCACGACCCTGACAGGGGACAGGCCGTGACGGTGGCGGGGATGATCAAGGACATCCTGGTGATGAAACAGCATAACGTGAACGCGGTGCGCACCTGCCACTATCCGAATCACCCGGCCTGGTACAATCTCTGCGATCAATACGGGCTTTACCTCATCGATGAGGCAAATATTGAGAGCCACGGCATGGGCTATGGCGAAAAAACCCTGGCGGCGGTTCCGGCATGGCTCAAGGCCCATATGGACCGCACGGTTCGCATGGTGGAGCGCGATAAGAATCATGCCTCGGTCATAATCTGGTCTCTCGGCAATGAAGCGGGCAATGGCTCCAACTTCGAGGCGACCTACGATTGGATCAAAGCGCGTGACCCCTCGCGCCCGGTCCATTACGAACGCGCCATTCTGGGCCGGAACACCGACATCTTCTGCCCGATGTATCCCTCGCCCGACGAGTTGGCCAATTATTCGGCCCGCATAGCCGCTGATCCCGCCAAGGGCCGCGGCCGGCCGCTGATCATGTGCGAGTATTCGCACGCCATGGGCAATAGCAGCGGGGGAATGTGGGCTTACTGGTCGCAGATTTATGAAAAGCCCTATCTCCAGGGCGGATTCATTTGGGATTGGGTCGATCAGGGATTGCGCACGGAGGTGCCATCCGCCTGGAGCCTGGTCGATGCCAGCAAGCACGCGGTTAAAATCACCGCGCCAGCCGGCCGGATGGCCGAGGGCATTTTCGCCGGGACCGTGCGGCTCCCTGATGCGCCGCACCTGGATTTGACAGGACCCTTTACCCTGGCCGCGCGAGTCAAGCCGGCCCATGCCTCTGGGCACAGCACGATCATCAGCAAAGGCGACACGCAATGGGCGCTGCAGGTTTCCCAAGGCAAACAACTCGAGTTTTTTGCCTACGATGCCGGGCGTTCCCGCGGTTGGGTCAGCGCCACCGCCCCGCTGCCTGAAAAGTGGATCGGCGCATGGCATGCCGTGGCCGGTGTGTTCGATGGCCGGGAACTCCGCCTGTTCATCGATGGCGCGCAAGTCGCCGCCCAACCGTTTGCTGGAAAGATTGAGAGCACGCCTTACCCGGTGGAAATTGGCGGCAACGCGCAAGAGCACAATCGGCGGTTCTCCGGGCTGATCGCGGAGGCCCGCATCTACAAGCGGGCGCTCACCCCGCAGGAACTCGGCGGACAGCAGTTGCCCGCGGACACCGAGAACCTGGTGCTCTCACTCAAATTGAACGAAGCGCGCAAAGAGGCACGCACCGGAAAATTCTATGCTTTTGGTGGCGATTTCGGCCCGCCGGGAACACCCAGCGACCAGAATTTCTGCTGCAATGGCGTGGTCTCCGCGGATCGCGAGCCGCACCCGGGATTGCCCGAGGTGAAACATATTTACCAGTTCATTCACACCAAGCCTGTGGACTTGAGAGCCCGTACTCTGGAGGTGCGCAACTTCTACGATTTCGTAAACCTGAGGGACCTCGTTAAAGCGGAATGGCAAGTCACCGCGGACGGCGAGGTCATCCAGTCCGGCAGGCTGGCTGCGCCGGATTTGCGGCCCGCCGCCACCGCCCGCATCAGCGTGCCGGTCAGGCCCTTTTCTCCCGCCCCCGGGAAAGAATACTTCCTGGAAATCAGCTTCCGGCTTAAACAGGATGAACCGTGGGCCCGGAAAAACCACGAAGTGGCTTGGGACCAGTTCAAATTGCCGGATGCCGCTCCGGCGGAGGCGTTGAACCTCGCCCAAATCCCCGGTCCCAAAGTGACGCGCACCCCCGAGACCGTTCGAGTTTCAGGGCAGAAATTCGAGATGGTCTTCAGCGGCAAAACCGGCGACCTGGTTTCATGGCAATTCGCCGGGCAGTCCATGCTCGAACAACCGCTGCGGCCTGATTTCTGGCGCGCTCCCATTGATAATGACCGGGGGCGTGACATGCCCCGGAGCCAGGGCATGTGGCGCTATGCCCATTTTGAACCCAAACTCGAGAGCCTCAAGGTCAACGAGAATGGTGCCACGGTGGAAGTCACGGCCCGGATGACGCTGCCCCGCGCCGCGGGGTCGGCGTGGTCCACCACGTACCGCGTGTTCGGCAGCGGGGAGGTCCTGGTGGAAGCTAGCTTCAACCCCTCCCGCACCAATCTCCCGCCGCTGCCGCGGATCGGCATGCAGATGGTGCTGCCCGCCGGTTTTGAAACCATTCGCTGGCTGGGGCCGGGGCCGCAGGAAACCTATCGGGACCGCAAGGATGCGCGGGTTGGCGTCTATGAAGGATCCGTTCGTGACCAGTTCTGCAACCTGTATGTGGAACCTGGCGAAAGCGGCAACAAGACGGATGTTCGTTGGGCGGCGCTCCGCAAGCACAAAGGCGTGGGCTTGCTCATCGTGGGCCAGCCGACGCTCAACGTGAATGCCATCCATCACACGACCGACGACCTGCAAACCGCCGAACACCCGTTTGAACTGCCCCACCGCGACATTGTGGTGCTGAACATGGATGCCAACCAGCAAGGTTTGGGCGGCGATAACAGTTGGGGCGCATGGCCTCACAAGGAACACCTGATTCCTTGCCGCAACTACGACTACAGCTTTCGCTTGCGGCCATTCGCGAAGGAAGATCCGGCTCGATTGGCGCGCGAGACTGTGGCGCGGCGGAGTTCGTGATGGTCTTTACCACCCTAAGTTCAACAGAGCTGAGCACCCGCGACGTGCTGGAGCTATATCGGGTGCGGTGGCAAATCGAACTGCGCTTTAAACACCTCAAAAGTATCCTCGGGTTCGGTTGCTTGCCGAAGTACGACGACGGGTCCTGCCGGGCTTGGATTCAAGCCAAGTTACTCTGTGGTTTGCTGATTGAGCGATTGAGTGCGCGCGGACGCGCAAAAGCAAATTCTTATCAGTCAGTTCCGCAACCGCTCGCAGCGCCGCTGCAACAACGGGCGACGACAACCGCAACAACGTCGAGCAGGTGTTTATCGCCAGTCCGACGAACGGCGCTTATACTGTGCGAGTGACGCACAAAGGAACGCTGCACGGCTCTGCGCCTCAGGCATTCTCGTTGGCGGCTTCTGGAAATCTCGCGCAAAGCAAACCGGCGCTCGTTGTCACCAATATCCTCCTGACGGCCACCAATAAAATTGCGCTGACGTGGCAAGGCGTCGTTGGCCAGAACTACATTGTTCAATCACGAGAAGATGTGGCGAGCGGTTCATGGGCAAATGCAACTGGCGAAATCAATGCCGCCAAACCAACGGTAGCGGTTGAATTGTCGTCCAGCCTCACCAACTCCCAGCGCTTCTACCGAATTGCGGAAGTTGAATGACCATGATCGGTAAGCCCACATTGCTGTTCTTGGTAATCAGCGCGCTTGCGGGTGCGGGCGCGCTGCCTTCAACGGCTTTCGCGCAAGGAACGATTGCCTACTTTCAGCCTTCGCAACCGATTCCGGTGGTGTATAACCCGTTTCTCTTTCCGCCGGTTTATTACGACCTCGATGTGGATGGTGATGGCTACGCAGACTAT
>JBBQYD010000397.1:0-5267 GCA_038209025.1 Verrucomicrobiota bacterium
GGTCACTTGCAGTGGGTGTGAGAGCAAAGCTTTTATCCCCGGTGATCTCCCGCCGCTCTCCACCGTACCCTGCACCAAATGCGGCCATCAGATCATGATGCCGATGATGATCCGGCATTTCGAACTGCGCAGCAAAGTAGGCTCCGGTGGCCATGGCAAGGTTTACCGGGCCTGGGACAAAGTCCTCGAGCGCCTGGTAGCCATCAAGCTCATGCGCAAAGAGCTGGGAAATGACCCCGTCGCCCTGGAAGGCTTTTACCGGGAAGCCCGCGCTTGCGCCTCGCTGAACCATACCAACATCATCCATATTTACGCCTTCGACGAGTTCGAAACCCAGCTCTACCTGGTCATGGAACTCGCCGACCGCGGCAGCCTCGACAGCCGCATCGAGCAGCAGCAGCGCCTGCCGGAAATCAAGGGCCTGGATATTGGCATCAAGATCGCCTCCGCGCTGGACCTGGCCCTGCGCCACAACCTCCTGCACCGGGATATCAAACCCGGCAACATTCTCTTCAACGCGGATGATGAGCCCAAGTTGGTCGATTTCGGCCTCGCCAGAAGCGCTGAAGCCGAACCGGAATCCTCCACCGTAACGGAGGGCACCCCCTACTATGTAGCGCCCGAAAAAATCAAACGGGAACGGGAAACGTTCCTCTCCGACATGTACAGTCTCGGCTGCACCATGTATCATGCGATTACCGGGCATGTGCCTTTCGAAGCTCCGAGTGTGGAAGAACTGGTGGCCGCTCACGTGCATACGCCCCTGACGCCCCCCAACCAGGTGCTCCCGGAAATCACCCAGGCCACCAGCGACGCCCTGTGCAAGGTGCTGGCCAAGAACCCGGCAGAGCGGTTCCTCAGCTACCAGGATTTGGTGTTCAACCTGGAAATGGCACGCGCCCAACTGCTCATTGCCCAAAGCACCGGGGCGGGCCAGCCCAAACCCACCAAAAGCAAAACGACCTGGTGGCGCCGCTAACGCTTGCCGCCCGGCTTCGCGCTTGCCGCCGTCGGCGTGGAACCCGCCTCGACCTTTGGACCAAACCTCAGGCTGGCAGCCACTGCGCGTCCATCAGCCCCTTTGCGCGCGTAACCCACCGCTTGTTCCCCAATCACGCCTTCATTCAGGTGAACCGCTTTTCCGTTCCGGGTGATGGTGGTCTGCGGCGTGATGTAATAGGTGCTCTTGCCGATCTGAATGGTGCTCCGGGACAAATCAACCACCGCAAGCTTGCCCCGAAAAGGGTAGCCGGGGGTTTTCCTGGCCACCACCACCGCCGCTGGGGCGGGACTTGCAGCCGGTCCCGGAATGGGACTTGCAGCCACCGCCGGAGCGGCGTTGGTGGCAGGGTGAGCACAAAGAAGCTGGCCGGAGAACAAGCCGGCCATTAACACGGATTGGATGAGGCGCGACATGCGGGCATTTTAAAACCTTGACTTTTGACACGCAAGCAAAACCGCTCGCTGGGAGGATGTCGATTTGACCCAGGACACCCGGCCGGGAAAGCCGGGAAGCGGCCAGGTGCGGCCTACCAATCCCCGTCCGCCAGGGCGTCCACCAGGTTGCGCGCCAGGTCGGCGGCTAATATCGGCATCGCCTGGCGCTCGGCGCTGACGAGGTCGGCGCCCACCCTCACCAGCGTGGTGCCGGTGATGGACCGATCCATGATCACTTTTCCGGTGCTCCGGTCGGTCACGGTCACTTGGGCGGTAAGTTGCACACGGTAATCCTGCACCGTCAGGATATCACGCGGCGAGAAACTCAATTCATGACGATCATACTTGGTCAGCGCGCCCGCGATAACCAGGTCGCCGTCATCCTGGGTGGCCAGTTTAAAGGTACCGTCCCGCTGCACCTGTTTGCGAACCTGCTGGGTCACGACGTCCGTCAACCGGGGTTGCAGGGTCTGATTCATGAAGGGACGCACCTGGATGGATTTCTCGCCGGCCGCCAAGCCATTGCTGGGTCCCAGCGAATAACCGGCGCACCCCGCCAGGCACAGCGGCAAGGTTGCGCACAACAGGAGGAGGAGGTGGCGCAGGGCAGGCATAATCAATTTGTGGAGACCCGCGATCTCAAGGTTTCAATGCGCTCGCGAGCGACATCCGCGTAGGTGGAATTGGGGTCTTTGAGAATGACCTCATTGTAATAGACCAGGGCGCCCTTCCATTTCTTCCGCTTTTCATAAAACCGAGCGGTTTCGTAGCTGCCTTTGGCTTGCTCGCTCCGCAACGACGTGATGAGCTTCTGCGCCTCGGGAACCCGGTTGTCATTAGGGTAGAGCGTCATGAAATCGGTGAAGGTGGCGATGGCCTGCGCGGCGGCACTCTGGTCGTATTCGGCGGTCTGCGCCTGCTTGTTGTAGGCCAACCCGGCGCGATACAGGGCTTCGGACGCCACCTGGGGGCGATCGTGATAGCGGTCAGCGGCCAATTCGTAGGCCTTCACCGCCAGGGGGTAATTTTTCTGCTTTTCGCGAGCGGTTCCAATCTTGAGTTGCGCCCGGGGAGCGAGATCGCTATACGGCCCGTTCTTCACAATCTTGGCATACATGTCCGCCGTCTTTTCCATGCTGGGAAAGAATGGAATAAAGCCCCAAAGCTTAAACCATTTTCCGGCCAGGTATTTGTCCGCGATCTTATCCTGGCGCTCGGTAATCTCCCCGTAACTGGCCAGTTTGGGGTATTTCTCGATGGTCTTCTGATATTCCTTGAATGCTTTTTCGTCCTTGCCCTTGGCCTCCATGCACCGGGACACCAGGTACTGGGCCTGCGGAGCGTAATCTGAAAGCGGCCACACCTTGACAACCCGTCGCGCGGCTTTCAATGCCAGTCCGTAGGCCTGTTTATCAAACGCGGCCTGGGCAACTTCCAGTTGGTCCTTGGCCCGGGTTTGCCGCCATTTGCCCTCACCGCCCACGGGCTCATATGTCCACCCCTCGCCCGGCGTGTAAACCAGCGGCGCCGGCGACGGCACCGGCAACGCCAATAAAAACAAGGCGATCAGCGTGAAACGGCAGAACCTGACAGTCATAGGCGCACGTTAATAACCCGGCCGGGGCAAGTCAAACCGGAACGGTACGGAGAAACCTGACTATATGGCTAACAATCTGCCCGACCTTCCGCATCGGGGACCAATCCTGGCGCGGAACTCGGCGGTGCCTTGAGTCAACTCCCGGGAATGCTCGCCCAGAAAACCGGCCACGACCCCCACACAGCGACCCACCTCACCATAGCGACTCGAGGTGAGCTTCACGTTCAGGGCGTGCAGTCGAAAGACCTCCGCCGTGTCCATCACTGCCCCCGCCTTTTCCTGCAGGCCCCGGGTAGGTAACCCCCTACTGGAATGGATCGACGGCGCGTTCGATGTTTCGTTGCTCTTAAAGGCAAAGAAATTCATTCATAGAAACAACGATGAACCTACGTAACATTCTGGCCGTTTCCCTCGTGCTCTCGGCGAGCGCCTGCGCCCTCCAGGCAGACGAACTCTACCAAAACTCCTGGCGCGGCACCGCTTACCACACGGCCGCGAACGGCAAGGTTGTCACCCGCCGGGTTACGGAGGCTGATTATGTGAACCAGGCGGCGGCCAATAATGGTTTAAGCGCCAAAACCCTGACGCTGGTTTACCGCGCAAACAAACACGACATTGCCGTCGTGCGACTGGCGGACGGAGCGTTCATCGCCGACGCCATCCAACTGGAGTACCAGTTCACGGAAGCGGGCACTCCCGATCAAACGCAGATTTTCCGTCAATCGTTTCTCTTTGACGAAGGCCACGATGCGGCCCTCGGCTCCGCCTTTGGAACCGAACGGTCAAAACGCGACGCGAACGGCTCCCTTCGTTCGTTCAGCTATCGAGGCAGCTTCAATTACGCTTACCCTGACACCGGGGAAATAATCAGCGGCACGTTCTCAACCGGACGAATTGTCGTTGATCGCACGGCGGCCAACAAATAATCCGCGAATCCTGGCGTCGGCAGGTGACCCGGCACGGGCAACGTAGCGGCTGGGCGGCCAAGCTTTTCCCAGCCGACCCGTCGTTTTACCGATAAACTTGTTGCGGCGAGCTTCAAAAACTGTGAGTTTCACGCGGCTATGAATCTCTTCTTGCTCCGGAAATCTGGTGGTAGCGCGGCGGCAGGGCTACTGCTCCTATGGGCCGTGGCGGCGAATGCCGCGACGAGTTTGGGAGATCCCGCTCCCGGCCTGGTGGTTGAACGCTGGATAAAAGGCGCTCCCGTCCGCATCGGGGCAGGCACCAATGTATTTGTCGTGGAGTTTTGGGCCACCTGGTGCCCGCCCTGCCGGAAATCCATTCCGTTCCTGAGCGGCCTGCAGAAAAAGTATGGTGAAAAGGGGGTCGTCATCGTCGGCGTGAGTTCCGAAGCCGTTGACGAAGTGGTGCCCTTCGTGACCGCCCAGGGAGACAACATGAGCTATCGTGTCGCGGTGGACCACTCCCGGCGCGCTGCCGGGCAATGGATGGCGGCTTTCGGTGAAACGGGCATCCCCCACGCCTTTGTGGTCGATACCACCGGCAAGATCGTCTGGCATGGTTTTCCAAACGAAGCGTTGGACGTGGCGCTAGGCCAGATTCTGGCCGGAAAATATGACCTCGGAACAGCGCGCAACCTCGAGAACGGGGACCGTGCTATTGCGCAATACCGGACAGCGGTGCTGAAAGCCAAGCCCACGGAAAAAGCCGCTCGGTTCGGAGAAACAATCCTGGCTGTTCTGTCGCTGGATTGGCGCATTCCTCACCGCCTCGCCCGGGTCATTCTCACGGATCCAGAGGTACGCTCCCGCGACCTGGGCCTGGCGCTCAAAGCGACCACCAAGGCCGTGGCCATGACTCAGGAACGCAGTTACGATGCGTTGCAAATGCATGCCCGCGCCTTGTTCGCCAATGGCAAGAAGGGCGAGGCCGCGGAAGCTCAAAAAAAGTCCATCGCCCTCTGCCAGAACCCGGAAGACATGCCGGAACTCCAGAAGTTCCTCGCCCTCTACGAAAAAGCCTCCCAAGCGCGTTAGTCCGCACGCGTCTTTTTTGCAGACTGGAGATAATTATACAGCTCCGAACACCCTGCATGGTCAGGTTTTCGGCATAACTCGCTCAGAATCCGCATGTTCGCCGTAATCACCGCACGTTTTGGCATAATTGCTCATTGCCAGTCAGTTGGCGCCAAACTTGCTTCCAATTTTCCTCGTGAGTGTGAATACAACTGTTGAGCGATCAGTTAATGGCGTGAGAAAACCGGCTGCTG
>JBBQYD010000398.1:0-5266 GCA_038209025.1 Verrucomicrobiota bacterium
CCATGCAGAGAACCATGCTGTGCGGCTGCATCGGCTCCCGGCCGAATCCCACGCGCTTGCCCAGGATCAAACACAGGATCAGCGCCGACCAACCCGAAGACATGTGAACCACGGTGCCGCCCGCAAAGTCCAGCGCCTTGATCGTCGCATTCGGATTGAGGGCTCCGCTCATGAAACCATCCGCGCCCCAGACCATGTGCGCAAGAGGAAAATAGACCGCGAACATCCACAAGCCCAGGAAGAGCATGACTGCGGAAAACTTCATGCGCTCAGCAATCGCTCCGATGATCAACGCGGGTGTGATGATGGCGAACGTGAGCTGGAATATCGCCCAAACGTTGTTGGATATCCAATTGCTCCCCTGCCCCACCTCTCCGCCATTCACGCCTTTGAAAAACATGAAATCCAAGCCTCCTATAAAAGGCGACCCTGCGGCAAAGGACAAGCTGTAGCCGCAAATCCACCACAGAATCGTCACCAACCCGGCAATCCCCAGGCATTGTGCCAGCACCGACAAAACGTTTTTCCGACGCACCAAACCGCCGTAAAACAGGGCCAACCCGGGCAGAGTCATGAACAGCACCAGAGCCGTCGAGGTCATTTGCCAGGCATTGTGTCCGGGCCCGGGCCCGGGAATTTTGGTGGTCGAATTGGTGCTGGCGTTACGGGCCACATTATTCATGTAAGCCTCCAGGTCTTCCAAACGCTCCTGCACCGAACGTTCCCCGGATGTTTCAGCCGCGGTTGCCGGCGCGCTGTTCAGCGCCATAAGACAGGCAACCATAAGGGTCATTATAAGGTATTTCATGTTGTTAAAATGGTATGTACCAGGTTGAGCCGATTACACCGCCGCCGATCCCTTCTCTTCAGTCCGAATCCTCACCACCTCCTCCATCGCAGAAACGAATATTTTGCCGTCGCCGATTTTCCCGGTCTTGGCAGCCTTGATGATGGTAGCAACCGCCTGATCCACCTGTTCATCCACCAGCACCACCTCCAGTTTTATCTTGGGCAGAAAATCGACCGTATATTCACTTCCACGGTAGATCTCAGTGTGGCCCTTCTGACGCCCGAAACCCTTCACTTCGCTGACGGTCATCCCTTCAATTCCGATCTCCCCTAACGCGTCCTTAACCTCTTCCAGTTTGAAAGGCTTGATGATGGCTTCGATCTTTTTCATTTCATTTGCTTCCGCTTTTTTGATCCGGGTTGCCGAGTGGCTTTTCGGCCAACCCGGAGCGCAACAGCGCCATGACTGCCCCCCCACGCAAACGGCGTGCCAAGCCAAAAAGCCGCGGGTTCGGCCGAGAAATGCGTCTTTTGCGGGAGATTTCCCACCCCCGGTTCACCGTCCCAACCACACGAGGTGTCGCGTTTTATCCACCGGGAGAAAAACTCTTCAGCAACATAAACTATTGCTACCCGGCTGGATTTTACTAATTTACCCAGCCTGTGACTGAACATCTCGCGCCAAACCTGTTGTTTGTGACTCCATTTGTCCTGCTGTTGGGGGCTATCGCGGTGGCTCCCCTTTGGTGTCCCAACTGGTGGGGCAGGCATTTTGGAAAAGTCACCGCCGGCCTGGCGGCCGTAACCTTGCTCTATTACCTGGGTTCACTGCACGCCACGGTCCGGGTCGGTCATACCGCGTTTGAGTACGCGAGTTTTATTTGCCTCATCGGCTCATTGTATGTGATCGCTGGTGGGATCCACATCAATGTAAAAGGGGAGGCTACCCCCGAACGCAACGTGCTCTTTCTGATCATCGGAGCCATCACCGCCAACGTGCTCGGCACCACCGGAGCCTCCATGCTGCTGATCAGGCCCTGGTTGCGGGCCAATAAATACCGGCTCACGGCGCATCATGTGGTGTTCTTCATCTTTATCGTATCCAATGTTGGCGGATGTCTGACACCCGTGGGCGATCCGCCGCTGTTCCTTGGTTACCTGAAAGGCGTTCCGTTTTGGTGGGTGATTGCAAACTGCTGGCCCATGTGGGCCGTGGGCACCGCGCTGCTGCTGGCGACTTTCTATGTCCTGGACAAGCGCAACTTCAAGCGCGCGCCAGCCCCCATCCGCGAAAAAGAAGCAGGCCACGAGACGTGGCAGTTCCGCGGGCTGACAAACCTCTTTTTTCTGGCCGCCGTGCTCGCCTCGATCTTCATCGAAAATCCCAGGTTCTTGCGCGAAGCGATCATGATCGCCGCGTCCCTTGGCTCCTACTTCACCACTAAAAAGGAGGTGCATGAGGCCAACGACTTTAGCTTTCACCCGATCAAGGAAGTAGCAATCCTGTTTGCCGGCATATTTGCCACTATGATGCCGGCCTTGGACTGGCTCCAGGCCAACGCCTCCCAATTTGGCAGCCCTGGCCCCGGCATGTTCTTCTGGGGCAGCGGAGTGCTTTCCAGCGTGCTCGATAATGCTCCGACCTATCTCAGCTTCCTGAGCGCGGCCATCGGCGCATTCTCACCGACTGAGCTTAGCGAGGCGGTGATCTCCTACGTCAAACAGCACGGCACCGATCTTTCAGCGGTGGCCGCCCTGTCCAACGGCGAGCAAATACGTGCCGCAATCCAGGCGCTTCAGGCCCACTTCCCCACCGAACTCGCCCGGGGCGCCGTGACTTCAGACCAGGTAGGGATCGCGGTCATTCTAAGCCAGCCATTTTTCATCAAATGCCTGGCGGCCATCAGCGTTGGTTCGGTCTTTTTCGGCGCAAACACATACATCGGCAACGGGCCTAATTTCATGGTCAAAGCCATCGCCGAGCAGCAAAAGGCCCACATGCCGAGCTTCTTTGGGTATGTGATCAGGTTCACCATACCGTTCATGCTTCCGATGCTGTTCATTGTCTGGCTGCTGTTCTTCCGGCATTGATCCACAACCCCTTGATTGCGAGCTTGGAAAAACTCCCGGCCCGCTCTAAAGTCGGCTGAGATGAATCCGACTAACTTCCGTGTGCGACGCGCCACGCTGGATGATGTTCCCACGCTCCTGGCGCTGTGGAACATGATGCGGTATCCAGCGGACAACCTGGCACGCAGGGTGACCGAGTTTCAAGTCGTGACCGATGCCCAGGGCGGTCTGCTCGGTGCCATCGGCCTGAAAATCGCTGGAAAGCAGGGCCTCATACACTCCGAATCCTTCGTTGATTTTTCCTGGGCGGACCAATTTCGACCTCTGCTCTGGGAGCGTCTGATGTCCCTCACGAGCAATCACGGACTCGCACGGCTTTGGACTCGCGAGCAGGCCGCTTTCTATCGTCAGAACGAAATGGCCCGCCCTGATTCTGATGCGCTAAAAGTCCTGCCACCCGAATGGCAGCATGGCGCCGGAGAATGGCTGACCATCAAGCTCCGGGATGACGTGGGAACCGTCATCAAGGCTGACCAGGAGTTTGCCCTCTTCATGGCCGCTGAAAAGGAGCGCACTCAACGCGCGATACAGCGTGCCAAAGTTCTCAAATTGGCCGCCACCTTTGTCGCTTTGGGATTGTTCGCTTTGGTCATCGCGGGAGTGGTTTACCTGGCCCGCAGAAACCCTTTGATCCCCCGCTGAAACCCCGGATTACCTATGAAAACCAATCACCTCCATCGTCGCGCTTTTTTGAAGCGCACCGCTGGCCCGCTTGCCTTGGCTTGGGCTGCCCCGGCCTTCCTGCCCGCTGCCGCCCTGGGCCGCAACGGTCTCACCCCCCCCAGCGAACGCATCAACATGGGCTTCATCGGCATCGGTGGGCAGGGCGGTGGCCACTTGCTCGGAGGCGCCTGGACCTATGTGGCCGGCGGGTATGCCGGACGAACGGATGTGCAGGTCCTTGCCGTCTGCGATGTCTGGCGCGAACGCCGGGAAGATGCGGCGCGGAAAGTCAACGCGAGCTACGCCACACGCTATGCCAGCGGCACCTATCACGCTTGTGAGGCCTATGTGGATTTCCGGGATGTATTGGCCCGGCAGGACATCGACGCGGTGCTCATAGCCAGCCCGGCCCACTGGCATGCCACAATGGCGGTGCTCGCCGCCGAAGCCGGCAAGGACATCTATTGCGAAAAACCATCCGCTGTCACCATCCAGGAAAGCCGCGCGATGCTTGACGCCGTCACCCGCTACGGCAGGGTTTACCAGGCGGGCACCCAGCAACGCAGCGAGTATGGCGGCAAATTCCGTCTCGCTTGTGAATTGGTGCGCAGTGGCCGCCTCGGGAAGCTGGAGTCGATTTACGCATGGCGGGACGGCGGCGGCGTCGCCTGGCCCTCCCGCTTCGGCCCGGGCAAACCGGTTCCCGAAAACCTGGATTGGGATTTATACCTTGGCCCGGCACCCATGATACCCTACGATGGCAACACCGGCGCACACCGCTTCGACATCGGAGAATTAAACTGGGGCCAGCATCACTACGACGTCATCCAATGGGCAGCGGGTGCCGACAACTCGGGGCCGGTGGAGATTTTCATGGAGGACGACCGATCCTGTTATCGGTACGCGAGCGGAGTCACCGTCTATGGCAAACCGTATCCCGGTGAAACCATTGGCGGCGAGGGTGGCGCGTGTTTTGTTGGGACGGAAGGCCGGATTGCTGTTGATCGTAATGCGATTGTCTCAACCCCGGCGCATATCGCCCGAGACCCCCTGCGCCCGGAGGATGCTCACCTCTACAACGCCTCAAGCCATGCGGGCAATTTTCTGGAATGCATCCGCACCCGGAAACCCACCATCTGCAACGCGACCGTGGCTCACCATGCCGCCACCGCCCTGTTGCTCGGTGGCGCAGCCAAACAATTGAACCGCCGCCTGCAATGGGACCCCGCAGTCGAACGGTTTATCAACGACGAGCCCGCCAACCGGATGCTCTCCATAGCCAAACGCGCCCCCTGGCGAGTCTAAAGGAAACCAGCATGAGAACTCATTCCTCACTTCTTCCGGCGGCGCTTTTGGGAATTTCCATCGGGATCCAGGCCTTCGCGGCGACAGAAACCAGCCTGATCGAGATCCTCAAGAGCAAAGCCCCACCGGCCATCGTCGAACCCGCCCTGCTTGAGCTCAAACGCATCGGCACTGCGGCCTGTGTTCCCGCCGTCGCCCCGTTCCTCACCCAGCCCAGCCTGTCTCATACGGCATGCGAGGCCCTGGAAGCCTTGCCCGGCACTGAAGCGACTCTCGCCCTGGCCACGGCTCTGACGGCACCGGAACCAGCTGTCCAGATAGGCCTCCTGAACACCCTGGCCAATCGGCGTGATCCACTCGGGGTGCCGAAAATCATCCC
>JBBQYD010000399.1:0-5262 GCA_038209025.1 Verrucomicrobiota bacterium
ATCAGCAGCGCGCCCTCGCACGCGCTCAGGCTGCGCGACACTTCATAGGAGAAATCCACGTGCCCTGGGGTATCGATGAGGTTCAACTCATACTCCTCCCCGTTTTTCGCGGTGTAGCGCATGGTCACCGGGTGGGCCTTGATCGTGATCCCCCGCTCCCGCTCCAGGTCCATCGAGTCCAGCAGTTGATCCTCCATGTCCCGGGTCGAAATCGTGCCAGTACGATGAAGCAGACGATCCGATAGGGTCGTCTTCCCATGATCAATATGGGCAATAATGCTGAAATTCCTAATATGTGCTGCGTCCATTCTGCCAAGCTGCGGAACCGGCGGTGGGGCCGTCCGTGCGGGATAATACACCCTCTTGCACCGGTTGGCCACCTTGCGCGCCTGTTGCCGTCAATATGAGTCGCAAAAGATACTCATATTTAGCCCTATGAAAAGGAATTTTATAGCCAGGCGCCCGGTGTTTCCCCTAAGCTCCGCCGCAAGCTCTAAGCCATTCTATGATCATGGAAGAACTCTATCAGCAACGGCTCAAACGCTATGTCACCGCGCTGCGCAACGAACAGCCAGATCGCGTGCCAATCCGACCCTTCGTCGCTGAGTTCACCGCCAAATACGCCGGGATGACCTGCCAGGACGTCGCCCACGACTACAATTGCGCCTTTGACGCTGTGCTCAAGTGCGCCCAGGACTTCGATTGGGACGCGCTGGTGCCCAACATGGTTTACGTCTGGACCGGCCTCGCCCAGGCCGTCGGCCTCCGTTATTACGGCATCCCGGGCATCGGCATCCCGCACACCTCCGGCTTCAACTACATCGAGCCTTCCGAAGGCCAGGCCTTCATGCGCCCGGATGAATACGATGAATTGATCGCCGACCCGACCGGGTTCCTTTACCGCAAATGGCTCCCCCGGATCTCGACGGAGGTAGCCGAAATGGGCGCGCCATCCACTTGCCGGAACAACATCGCGCTGGTGAAGGGCGGCATGGCCATGCTGCAATACTTCTACGCGTTCGGCCCCCAGGTGCAACGAATGCGCACCGAGTGCGGCACCGTTTCCAGCATCGCCGGGATATTCAAAGCCCCCTTTGACATCCTCGCCGACAAACTGCGCGGCTATGTCGGACTCGTCACCGATATGCACGAGCAGCCCGAAAAGGTCCTTGCCGCCTGCGAAGCGCTCATGCCCCATCTCTGCCATGTGGGCCTGACCACCGCCGACCCCAACCGCCAGGTCCCCATCGGCTTCTGGATGCATCGCGGGTGCGTCCCGTTCATCAACCCCAGACAATTCGAAAGCCATTATTGGCCCACCCTGCGCCCGATCATCCAGGAATTCTGGAAGCACGGCCACCAAACCATGTTCTACGCCGAGGGCAAATGGGCGGCGCACCTGGACACTTTCACCGAACTCCCGGACCGCAGCATTCTTTTTCACGCGGATCGCGATGATGTCTTCCAGGTAAAAAAGAAGCTGGGTCACAAATTCGCCATCAGCGGCGGAATTCCCAACGCCCTCCTGAGCTACGGCAAGCCCGGCGAAGTGCGCGATTTCTGCAAGCGCGTCATCGATGAGGTCGCCCCCGGCGGCGGGTACATCATGGATGCCGGAGCCATTATGCAGGACGACACCAGCATCGAAAACCTGCGCGTGTTAACCGATACCACGCGGGAATACGGCGTTTACCGGAACAGCGGCCCGCTGTCTGCCACGCCACCATGCGAGGTGCCCGCTTCCGTCGCGGAGCGCGCTTCGCTCCCGGGAATGGCCGGGCGGAAGCCGCCGCTCGTTTTGCCGGGGGTCTGCTTCCCGTGGGACCAGAAAGCCCAGGAAATCCCGCCCGTCACAGGTGACCCAGCCATGGTGCGGCGCGTCTGGGAACAAACGGATGGCCTGGCCAACATGTTCATCTGGCAATTGCTCCTGAGCTTCTGATTACCGCACACGTCTCAGAAACAAAGCAGCGAAGTCCCCCGCGGCATCCGAACGACTATCGTCCCGGCGATCTTATCGTGCCAGCCCTGTCTGTCCCGGTCCCAGGCAATCCAGAGAAAACCCAGGAACAACACCCCCGTTGAGAAACCGGCGGCCAGCCCGCGGACAATCCCAACCAAAACGCTCACGGGCTTGCCATCCAGCCTCACCACCTTGATACCGAGCACGATTCCCCCAATGGTGGTTCCCTTCCACGCCCACATGCCGGCGAAATAGGCCAGCGCAATCAAGAGCGCGAACGGTGGGCCATGCACCAGGTGGGCCACAATGCCGATCAGGATGATGTCCAGGAATGCGGCACCCATGCGCTCCCAGAAGCTGGCTTTCACCTGACTCAATCCCTCAGGAAGAGACGGCGAACCGGCGGCACCGGTGGGCGTCCCTATAGGCGGGGGAGGCGCGCTGGAACCGCCAGCAGCGGCAGGCTCACCCCAGGCCGTGGCGCCGGCAGGGCCCACCATGGGCGCAGGCTGAAAGAGGGGTGCCGGGATCGGGGGCTTTTCAGGCATCTCCTGCCGGAAGCTCGAAAACACGGCAATGGTGGCGACCCCCAGCGCCCAAACCGTCAGCACCGCGTAAACTACCATCCCCAGGAACGGCACGTTATAAAACAAAATGACGATGAGAAAACCGATGATAAACGCCGGCAGCCAGGGGATGCTCTGGCCGCCACGAACACGGGAACCCAGACTCTGCCCAATCCATTCGAAGATGGCCACCTTGCCCACCACGATCCCGATAACCAGCGCCGCCATCAGGAATGGCACCACCACCAACCCCACCAAGGTGAAGCCCAGCAGCATCAGCACCAGCGGCAGCAAAACCAGGCTCAGCATTCCCAGCAGGAAAGTGGTCGCGGGCCGCTGCCCTATTTCCTCCACGCAAGCCTGCACGGGCCGGCGAAACACCGCCGCAATCATCAGGTAAACCAGGAAGGCAACCGCCACCGCCACCCATACCCAGGTGATGCCCGGCGCCAGGGGCCGCATTTTCAGCACGCATTGCACGAACCATTCGCGAAAGCCGCTGAAGAAATTCGCCAGCCCCGCAAAACCCACTTCCTGAATGCCACCGCTCACCTTCGCGCCTTCGGCAGCCGCAACCTTGCCGCCCACCGAAACGGCGTCCCCTGAGACCCGCGCGGCAGGCCCCAATCGGATGCTGCCCAGCACGGCCACCGCGGCTTCCCCGACCGTGCCGTCAATATTCACGTCCCCGCCGATGGCCACCACCGGCCCCATTACTTTCCCCTGTACCCGGGCCGAACCGCCGATCACCACCACCACTTCGGCGGTCTCATTGGCCTTCAGGTCCGCGTCCTCGCCAAACAACACCATGACCCGCCGGTGTGTTGGTGCCGGTGGATGGGGAACGGACGGTGCGCCGCCCTCCGCCTGGTGAACTCCGTTGGTCGGGGCCTCCTCTGCAAGCACGGCCGAACTTTCCGGCTTTGTTTGCTGCGCTGAACCCATCCAGGTTCCCGCCAGCATGAAAACCAGGCTCAGCGTGGCACAACGGCGAAGTAAGTTTCTGTTCATAGCTTTATCCTTCGTTTCGACGGGTCATGGCCAATTTGAAGTAAATCGCTCCCACGCCCACACACAAACCGTAACCCAGCGCTAACGCGCTCAGACAACCCACGACAAACGGGGTGCTCAATTCCAGGTTTTTGAGGATCCAGACCACCGCGCCCGCCACCCCGCTGAGCGCGTTCCATAGCGCGCTCAATACTGCAAAGCCGGCCCGCACCTCCCCGGCCCCGCCGGCCACCTCCAGCGGCCGCAGGCCGGACCCGAGCAGGCATAGTCCCCCAAAGCACGTCACCAGCACCACCAGCAGCGCCACCCTCAGCGGCGCCGGCCAGGACTCCCATGAGGATTGCTGCGCCGGTGCCGCAGCCTGGGAGTGAACGGCCGCCATCACCCGCGGCAGAAGCGTCGCCGGTGCCTTTAGCATCGGGAGGCTCTTCAACTCGCGGCCGATCTCGGCGGCCAGCCGTTCCTGCTCTTTATGGCGTTCGTTCATACACCGCAAATTCATCCGCAAACTGGAGCCGCAGCTTCTTCCGCAGCGCTTCGCGCGCGCGAAAAATGTCTGTCTTCACCTTGGCCAAAGAAACCTTAAGTTGAGCGGCGATTTCCTCGTAGGTCATCCCCTGGAGATGAAACAGGACGAGGGGCACCCGTTGCGCCGCCGGCAGTGATTGGAGCGCTTTTTCAACCAGTTCATGCCGGTCAGCTTCTTCGAGCTGTTGCCGAATGTCGGTTGAGGCGGCAAACTCGCCGATCAATTCCTCCTCAGCAACGCTGTGCCCGGCGAACAGCTCGGAAAAGAAGCTCCACCGCGAGCGATACCGGGAGAGATGGTTTAAACTGAGATTGGTGGCAACCTTCTTGAGCCAGCCTCCCACCGTGGGGCTGTCGCGCAGCTCGGCAAATCTCTCGTACGCCCTGAGAAAGACCTCCTGGGTAATGTCCTCGGCTTCAGCCTGGTTGGCAACGAGACGCATAGCGGTGCTAAATACCATGTCCTGGTAGTCCCGCATGAACAGTTCGAATTGTTGTGCTCCAGTCATCCCGTGTGGCTTCGAACCGCATTATGCGGCCCTGAATACACATTCTGAAGCCCAAACTCCTGCCTGAGAACCACCGGTTTTCTTCATTCTATTATACAACCCGGCGGTCAGCCCCTTTGTTTCAAGAAAGTTCCGGGCGTGCGCCAGTTCCGGTTCGGGACCCGGGGGGGGGCATGCAAGCCAGGCAATACATTAGAAGCATTGAGAAAACGATAAGTAGCAACCAAACTTGCCGCTTTTGAAAAAACTTCTAGACGAATTTTTGGATCCCAAGTAGAAAGGGGGATATCGCTGCACTGGTTTTTAATCGGCCATTCCGTGCCTGACTTGTGTTGCGGAAGCCGTTATCCGGGTTGGTATCTGAGGATCTGGGCCGGGCCGAAATGGCGGGCCCCCACCGTGCGGCATGGTGAACATTATCGAGGCGAATTGCGCGTGAACAACACCAGTAATCCCTTATGGTTAAGCCTGACCGACGTGGCCGTGTTGAACAACGGCGCAAACCCGTACATCGTGACCAATACCACGGGCAAGCTTCTGCTGGAGAAGACTCCGGAATTGTTTGCGTATGATTCGGACGGGAACCTCACCCGCGATGGCAAATGGACCTACACCTGGGACGCGGAGAACCGGCTGATCCGGATGAGTTCATGCAACACCAACCCGGCGGTCGGCCCGCAGCAGT
>JBBQYD010000400.1:0-5240 GCA_038209025.1 Verrucomicrobiota bacterium
CGTGCATAGCCTGGCCCGCCGGAAGCCCCTCTTCCTGGACGAAAGCGCGCACGATTGGCAAATGATTCGGCTGGGACGCGAGTTGGGATGGACCGGAGTGGCGCTGAAGACCTGCAAAACCCAAACCGGGGCGATCCTGAGCGCCTGTTGGGCCAAGGCCCATGGCATGGAGTTGATGGTGCAGGATTTGACCAACCCCATGCTGGCGCAAATCCCCCATGTCCTCCTGGCGGCCAACGTGGGGACGATTATGGGAGTTGAAACGAACGCCATGCAGTTTTACCCGGCGGCTTCCGCGGCGGAGGAGGCCATTCACCCGGGTTTGTATCAGCGGCGGCAGGGCCGGGTGGACCTCTCCACGATCGGGGGGCCGGGTTTCGGCTACCGATTGAAGGAAATCCACCGGGAACTGCCCGTCCCGGTCATGGCCGCCGGGGATTGGAAAGAGCCCTGACCGCAGATTTGCATTGATCCCGGCGTGAAGCCTTTTGATTATCAGCGCGCCATTTGGCCAGGTGGCCGGCAAAAGCAATCATGAATCGAACTGTGCTCGTAATTTTATCCAACCGGCTGGACCGGCTGGCCAAGCCCCGCTTTCTGGAAATCAAATGCAACGACCAGGGTGACATCCTGGCCGAACGCAAGCTGCGGGCCGCGCCCAAATCACCCGTTTACGACGAGATTTGGGAAAATGACGAGGGCCGAAAAGACCTGGAGACCTGCCACAACTTCAAGCGCAAGTTCGGGCACAAGCTGCAAAAGAAAAAGGCTTAGCGACCGGCTGAAAACCCGTTTAATGTCCACTCTTTAGCGTGTCGGGAGCCCTGAAAAACGCTAACGGTGATAGGGCGATTCCGCGATCCGTGCCGGGAGGTCGCAGCCGGTGCCAGCCACTCCCCAAAAGAAACAGCCAGCCGCGTGGCCCGGTTTGCCACACGGCTGGCGCTTCGTTCGCGGGAACTGAATACGTTAAGAACGGTCCAGGGTCTTGCGTCAACGCAAGTCCTTAAGACTGGAAAACCGCGGACCGACGAGCCGGTTGATATCCGGGTGAGGGTGTCGGATTCTCCTCCCGATTGAATGCCGAGAAAGCCCAACTCGACAATGAGATCGAACCGCGGCACAGACCGCATGGAGACGTCCGAGCGCGCCTTGGAAGCAAAACCGACCTCACGAAAACCGTCCGCCTCCCCGTCAGCGCTCAAGGGAAGAACATCACCAGCTCTTTCCGCCTTGGCCTCGTCTGTGACCTCCGAATTTACCATACCATTCCGCCTAAAAGCCCAAGACAGGCTTTCGGCGTTTGTAGTATGGTAGCAGCATGCGAGACCAGTTTTACCGCCAGCCATGGAGCCGGAGCCGGTGGCTAGGGAAGAAACTTGGCCGCTTGTTGTTACTGCAACCGGGCGCGGGGCGGACCATTGCTCTGCTGTTTGCTGGTGCGGTGCTGTCCAGCTTGTCAGGGGGCGCGGCCACGCTGGTGGAACTGAACGGCGCGGATTTCGTCGGCGGGGGCGGACCGCTTTTTGGCACTTCGTTTTATGGACGAGACCGGGTCAATTATGTCTATGCGGAACCCGCAGGGGCGGCCTCTTTGATGGCGGCGACTTTCGTCCTGACCGCCGCGCCGGTAACGAACCAGTATCTGGTGCTGGAGGCCATGGATGATGACGCGGCCTCGGTCTGCGGCATCCGTATCACCGTCAACGGGCGGGAAATCTTCAAGGGCCCCAGCGGATATCCGGACGGCAGATGGATGAGCGGGCAGTACCGTCTGCCGGCGGATGCCCTCCACGCGGGGACCAACGTGTTCGCGATTGCCAATATCGAGCGGAGTGGATCCTCCGGCGTGCCGCCGTGGTTTATGGTGGCGCGGGCGGGCATCGGCGACGCAGCATACCGTCCCCCCGCGGTGGGAACGGGCGGACAACTCCAAGTAGTGCTGCCGGCAAGCGCCCGCGAGTTTCCCGAGCCGTTGCCACCCGGGCGGCCAAGCCCCGGGTTTGCCTTTAGAGGCACCAAGGGCTGGGGTTGGACCGCCGAGCAGTACCTCGCCGAGGTGCCTTTTCTCGCGCGGGTGAAGATGAATTTCTTGATGAACTGCTATCTCTCTTTGTTTTCCTCGCCCCCGCCGAACCCCTGGAAGAACGAGTGGTGGCTGCCGCTGCCGGACGGGACAAAAGCGGATTACGCGCAGGTCATCGAGGCGTGCCGCGGGGCGGGCATTAACTTTTGCTTCGCCCTGAATCCGCAGCTTGGCTCCTCGCGTCCTCTGGTCGAGACCAACCTGGCGGATATCGACGGACTCTACCAGCACTACGCCTGGGCGCAGAGCCAGGGGGTTTGCTGGTTCAGCATTTGCCTGGATGACGTAAGTTGGACCGGGCGAGCCGCCCAGCACGCGTTCCTGGTGAACAACATTTTTCAGCGGCTCCGGGCGAATGACAGCGGCGCTCAGATGATTTTCTGCCCGGGTCCGTATTGGGGCGACGGGCAGGGTGGTGCGGAGCGCGCTTATCTGGAGACCCTCGCCACCACGCTGCATCCGGACGCTTATGTGTTTTGGACCGGCAACGAGGTGGCGGGCAAACACATTACTTTCCAAGCGGCCCAAAGTTACAAGAACCTTGTGCGGCATCGGCTGTTTCTCTGGGAAAACTATCCGGTCAACGACGGTGCGGCCACGCTGCATTTGGGGCCCATCACCGGCCGCGATACCAACCTCTGCGAGATCATTGAGGGCTACATGGGCAATGCCATGTATCCCCAAAACGAAATCAACCGCCTGCCGTTGGCCACGTGCGCTGATTACGCCTACAACCCCTGGAGTTACGACCCCGCCCGCTCGATCGGCCAGGCGATTCTGCTGCAGGCGGAAACCGATCCGCAACGCAACGCGTTGCGCGACTTGGTGGAAATCTACCCTGGCTTTCTGATTGCCGGCGGCAACACGGGTATGAACCCGGCGCGCGATCGCTACCTCACCTTGGACAGCAGCGCGGCCCAGGTGTGGAAGAGCACCGTGGGAGACGTTGCCGACCGGTTGGCAGCGGGTTTTCCCGACCGGTTTGCGGACGCGCTGCGAACGGTCACCAACGATGTGGCTTGGATGGCCGCCACAGCCGGCACCCTGCCCGTGAGCGCGGGCAGCGCCGATGGCCGCCAAATCGCGCTGGCGTTTACCAACCATCTTGACGCGTCCACGGCGACGAATGCGGTCAACTACCGGTTGGTGGGCGGCCAGATTCTCAATGTCCGTTTCCTGCCTCCGCCGGACACCAACGTGCTTCTGCTCAACGCCAGCGGCCTCGATGCCCCGTCATTTTTCGCGCTTTACGCAACCGGAATTAAAGATATCAAAGGCAAGGCCGACAACTTTCAAGCCACTGGCCCGGTTCAAGACTTCACCTGCCGGAATATCGGCGAGGTCGCGCCTCCGGAAAGCGCCGCCGCCGCCCTTGGGCCGGCGCGGTGGGTGGTTTACGCCGGCGGCAATGACATTTTCGGCGCCAACGATGGGTTCCACTTTGTTTACCGCCCGGTCAGTGGCGACTTCGATCAGGTGCTCCGTATCCGCCATGTGGGCAGGAAAAACGAATGGAGCCGTGGGGGCCTCATGGTCCGGGAGAGCGTGGAACCGGGGGCGCGGAATGTGCTCGTGGGAACCTATCCCGAGGGCACGGCGCAGTGGGTCGCCTCGTGGCGCCCCGCTCCCGGCGACGCGACCGCGTTCGCTCTTGCGCCGAGGAGCGTGACTTTTCCGCCCGCGGCCTGGGTGCGGCTGAGCCGGCACGGCTCGGATTTCCTGGCCTATTACAGCACCAACGGTTTTTCTGGAGGATGGGCGCTGCTGGCTTCCAACCGGTTTGAGCTGCCCGGCCGGGTGCTGGTCGGAATGGCGTCTTGCGCTGTGGACCAGGCAGGCGGCGGCCAAGCCCAGGCGCGGTTCGAATACAGCGACCTGCTGGATTATGATCCCGACCGTCCCGCACTAAAGATTTCGAGGGACCACGGTCGCCTCGCCATCCGTTGGCCCGCGCAAAGCGATCCCGCGTTTGGCCTTCAGGAGTCGCCCAGCCTGGAGCCGGGGGCCCGTTGGACGCGCGTCGAGGAGGATCCCCGGTTGTCGGGGAGCAACTTGGAAGTGCAAGTGGCCCCGCAGCCCAATCCAAGTTTTTTCCGCTTGTTCCGATGACATCATCCCTGTTAACGCGCCCGAGTTCGGCTGCCTGCATTCTAGCGGTTTGCCTGTGGGAAAAGAGCCATCCAGAGAGCCACCGACCGACCAAACAGACCGCTTCGGGGGACATCAGCGCTTTGAAAAAACGACTCGGTGTAATCTATCCATGAGCACGAAAAACCTGAACGACAAAGACCAGCTCCGCCCCGGAGTGCCTGAGAATGGGGAGAGACGTTGGGGGTTCACTTTAATTGAGTTGTTGGTGGTTATCGCGATCATCGCGATCCTGGCGGCGATGCTGCTCCCAGCGCTGGGCAACGCCAAGGAGCGCGCCAAGCGAGCCCAGTGTCTGAGCAACCAGCGCCAGATCGGGCTGGGCTGGCAAATGTATGTTCATGATAACAACGACACCTACCCGCGCATTCGCGGTTGGGGCGGAGCGGGAGGCCAGCGCGGAACACCCACACCAATAACGGCCTGGTTGGTCCCTTATTTTGGAATCGATATGGATTATACCAACCGGCCCCTGAACCAATATGTGCCCGCGCGCGAAACCTGGCACTGTCCGGCGGACAAGGGTGACGCCAATTACAAAGCCAAGAACTGTTATGTTGAGTATGGGAACAGCTACGTCACGCAGCATAACGTGGACTCGTGGAGGACGGAGCATGTCACTGCCGACTCGACTCCCGCACTCGCCGGCGGGGCCCGGCCGATCACCCTGGCGCGCGTGTCGCGCAACCCGGTGAACAAAATCATCCAGGGCGATTGGGAGTGGGAAAACAATGCCTATGACGTGAACGACCCGAGCTCTTGGTGGCACAATTACAAAGGGCAGCGACGCCAGAACATGCTTTTTGGCGACGGCCATGTCGTGTTTTACAAGTTTCCCAATGAAATCGTGAACTGGGTCAACAGCCCGCCGCCCGACCCGAATTATACCTGGTGGTGAGGCTCCGCCCCAGCAGGCACTCAGTTTTGCCGCACACAATTGCCGCGATGTTCAGTAAACAACCAAAAAAAACCAGAGTATGAAAACAAAAAAGGAATGCTCCCACCG
>JBBQYD010000401.1:0-5234 GCA_038209025.1 Verrucomicrobiota bacterium
CGATTGGTGCTGCTCAATCCAACGAGCGGTCTGGCCGGCGACCTGGAATGCGAAAAGAGCTTTAAAGATGCCGCTCAGAAGCGGGCAGAAATTCAGGTGGAGGTGCTGCAGGAACATCACGAGGGGACGCGCGACAGCATATGCCGGCACCTGAAGGCGCTTCTCCAGCATCGCTCGGCTCCCACGGGTTTCCTGGTTTCCGGCCCGAAATACGTGCTCACCGCGCTTGGATACCTTATCCGCAGCGGACTGCGATTGCCCCAGGATGCGGCCCTGATTTCCCGTGATGACGATTCGTTCCTGGAATTTGGCGTGCCAACCGTTGCCCGCTATTGCACCGACCCCATGCTCTTTGCCCGCAAGGTCTCACGGACCGTGCTCAAGCTGGCGCAGGGCGGCACAGTTCAGCCGCGTGATTACCGTGTCATGCCCCAGTTCATTCCCGGCGAAACCTTCACCTGACCCGTCTCCCGTTTTGAGTTAGCGCGCTTCCTCGTTCGGTTTGGGCTGAAGCGCGTTGCTGCCACCAGCGGGTCAGTCTCCAGTTGGTAATTTCAGAGTCACCGGGCCGATTAACCCGGAGGAGAGCAGCGGAGAGTCTGGTTTATACGGGTTGGAGGTGGTCCAGGTCAGGCGTTGCCCGGGGGGCAGGGCGGCGTCACCAATCAGGCGGTTGACCCAGAGGTTGGCCACTGTGATCTCCAGCGTGTTGGATCCCGGACGCAACGTTCCTGGCGGCACTTCGACTCGCCAGGGTGCGCACCACACCGTCCCACAATCGCGGTCATTGATCTTCACCGACGCCATCACATTTACCTTGCCGAGGTCGAGATACGTGGCGCCTTTGATGAGGCTCCTTTCGACCTCAAATGCGGCACGGTAGGTGGCTTTGCCGGAGTAGTGGCGAATGCCAGTCTCCGCGCGATTTGTCCAATCGGTCAACTCGGGAAACGTAACTTGGGCAGGCGCGCCCCACGCGGGATCGAACTGAACTTCCCACGGGCCGGCCACGGTCCCGGCTTCGCGCGTTCCGCCAAAGTTGGACCGGTCAGTTCTGGAATGGCCGGCACGCTGCCGGAACACGATGAAATAGCTCTGATGGGACTCAAAATCCAGCGGCACGGTGGTGACCCCGTCACCCTGGGCAAAGGACGGCAGTTTGCGGTTCTTGCCGGTCACAGCGTCCCATAATTCCGGCTGGAGGCCGGTAACCCGGAAGCGTGCCGCCGTGCGAACGAGCTGCGGAGTTGTATTGGCCACGAAGTATAGGTGATCGCCTCCCTGCTGCCGGTGCGTATAGCGGATCGGGCCCGGGCAGGCGAAATCGGGTGGCACGCGATCAGCTTGAAAGATGCTCGCGACCGAGTCGTAGGCGGGATAAATATCTCGTGGCTCGTTGAGCGAGGGATTGAGATGCCACGGTGCGGCGCCGACGGGTCCCAGTTCGCGCACTTTGGCGTTGGCCTGGTCCGGGGTCAGGCCGCTGGTCCAGGAACCGTCAGTTGAAACGGTGGCTGCTGAACCATCCGCAAACTTCAGACTCAAAGCCGCCAGGAGGCCGGCCGGATTCGGTTTGTCTCCCGTGTTGGAAGCGCTGATCAGAATCGTATTCTCGCCCGGTTTGACAAAGGCAAGCGCATTCAGTTGCTGCACCCGGTGGAAATTGTCACCCCCGCCTATCCTGGAACCGTTGATGAACGCCTCAAACGAGTTGTCGGCGGTTGCGTAGAGCCTTGCCGAAACGACCGGCTTTCCGGACGGCACCGTGAAGCGAGTCTGAAAATGCCGTGTGGCGACCGGCGCTTCGAGCGCCGGGCCGGCTTCCGCATGCCAAATCCATCTGGCTTCGGCAATTGGATTGTTATCCAGCATGTCCGGGAGCGGGTTGCGGTCCAGAAAAACCCGGCCCTTGCCCAGCTTTCGAAACGGGGCCGGGGAACGGTCGGAGGGATCGCCCCAGATTTCCTTGGCCAGTCGGCGAACCTCCGTGTCGCACCCGGGATAATCGACCAGGCTCGGCGAAGCACTCGGCGGCGCGCCGAGGACGGTCGCCCCTTGTTCCGCCAGTTCCTTGATCTTTTTCAGGAGCCCAGGGGTCATGGTATCAAACTGTGGCAGCACCAGGAGCCGGTAGCTCATGCCGTCTGGAAAAACTATCCGGTCGTTCTTGACGCTGGCCCGGCTGCGGAGCACCTCCGGTGAGCAGCCATCGAAGTTGTGCCCGGGCCGGTCCGGAGGCGAATCCCGCAGTGCGGAAGCAGGTGGGCGAAATACATGGGGAGCCCCCTCCGGCGCGAGATACAGAATATCCGCCACCGGCAACCCTTGCCGCAGCATTTGCTGGCAGCGCGCCAGGTAGGTGTGATAAGCGGGCACGAGGTCCCACCAGGTCTGCGTTCGCTCCCAGTGAACCCCATAGGAGCCCATGCGCATGCCCGGCCGGCGGTCCAACCACGGCTGATGCTGGTACCGGTGGAAGGCTATCCGGTTTACCCCCGCCGCGAAGGCCCAATCTCCCAGGTTCTTCATTGCTCCGGGGTAGCCGCGCCAATCCTCCCCGGGCTCAGACGTGAACGATTCCGCCGCCACGATTGGGCGTCCGCCCGTATGCCCAACCGAGGCCGCCTCAAACACGCTGTAAGCGGTATCAAAGCCCTTGTACCAAAATTCGCACATGGGCACATCCGCCACGCTGCCCAGGGTCAGGTCGGACGTGGGATTCAGATCGTACGGTTCGAGGGACAACTGGAGACCGTTACGGTGGCTGAGCATTTTCAAATGCATGGCATGGTTCTCCACCACCAGTTCCTGCGCCGTTTGCCGGAGATCCCAAAGAAACCGCTCCGAAAGCTCGACGCTATCCACGACCCGCCCGGTCATGGCCGGGAGATAGCGCAGCGGATCGTAACCACGGCGGGTCCGGAATTCTCCACGGAATTTTTCCGACCAATTCTGGGAACTCATTTCCCAGCTATCGAAATGCATCGTGGTAAGTCCGCGGCCGGAGCTGGGCTGCGGACCGATCAACTTGATGAGTTTGCCCGTGAACGCGTCAAAGTGGGAGTCCAGAGCCCGCTTATCGAATTTGTCGGACTCAAAACCCAGGCCGGGCGCGGGAGCGGGGCGGGTGGTCTGGCCGGTGGCCGTCCGGCAGAAGCGGAGAATGGTCCAATCGCCGGGCGGCACTTGCCAATTAAGGCGGCCCTCGGGTGTGAGCCGGCCGGTGAGGTCAACGATCTGGCCTGAGACTACGCATTGTTCGACCGGCGATTCAGGATGCCGGGCCGGGGCCGGCAAAAACGGTTTCACGCCCGGTTGCGACGAAAATGGGGCGCGATGATACAGGGCCTTTTCGTCAATATCGGCCAGCCGCAGCTTCCCGCTGGGGGTGGGAAACGCCAGCACGGCGACCTCGGCGTAAAACTCCTTCCATTGCCGGGCGAGTTCGGGGGTGAGCGTTCCTTCCCCGAAGAAGGGCGTTCGGGGTTTGGGCCGCGGCAGTTCCGCGTCGAAGCGGCGGGGACCTTTAACGCTGGTTTCGCTAGCCACCAGGTGCTGCATGGACTGCTCCGGTTTTACCCAGGGTCCGCCCGTGCCGCACCATCCGGGACCCGCCCCGAGGGCGATCTCGATCCCCAGGCGGTTCGCTTCAGCGACGGCGTGCCGCACCAGTTCCTGCCAGGGTTCGCTCATGAATTTTACCGGGCCGCGCGGAACGCCGATATCCACCTCCAGGAAAATGGCTCCGCCGATGCCGGCCCGTTTCATGGCTTCCAGATCAGCCGTCATGCCTTCGCGGGTCAGGTTGCCATCCATGAAATACCAGTAAACCCAGGGACGCGCCGATTCCGGGGGCGTGCGGAATTCAGCCAGCCAGTCTTTGGCGTCCACGCGCGAGCAGCATAGAGCGAACAGCATTAAGGACGCGGCGGCCAGTACGCGGCCGGCGGCGCGAATGAAATCGTGTGCGCGGTTCATGCGGTCTAGCGTAAACGAGCAGGCGGTCAATGTCCCGCGATTTTCGTCTGAAGCGATAAGGCGACGAATAGGTGCGTTCGATTTGCGTGCCTTGCCGGGGGCAGTGGAGCGGTCCTGTCAAATCACGACGATGGACATATTTGAAAATGGCTGTGTTGAATCGGCTGTTGCTTTTAACGCGGGTTGACGCATATAGTTTCCCTGAATTTCCAACGAAGAATGCTTATGAACGACCTCTTGGAGCCGCAAAGTCACCACGCGTCACGTAAAATTACCAACCCCGACTTTTTTGCCAGAGTATTCATGGTCGCCGCCAGCCTGCTTCTGGCCGTTGGGGAAGCGGGCGCGGCGAGCAAAACCTGGTCTGGCGCCGGAGCCGACGATTACTGGGGCACCGGGGGGAATTGGGGCGGTACGGCACCCTCAAGCTGGGACACGCTCACTTTTTCGGGTGCCAACCGCAAAGCCAATACGAATGATATTCCGAGCCTCAGCATCGGTTCGGTGACCTTCAGTTCAGCAGGTTGGAGAATCGCATCGACCAACCAGATCACCAAAACGAACGATTTCATTTACAACGTCAGCGGCACGAATGTGTGGGCCGTGGACACGATTCTGACGCTCACAGGCACTCCGGCCAGCAAGTTTACGGCCAATAATTACCCGAATCGCCTGGAGATCGTGGGCCAATTGTCCGGGCCGGGCGCCATTACCAAGACGGCTGGAGCGAATGGCAAGGGTTCGTTGTTCCTGGCTTGCCCGACGAACACGTTCACCGGCCAGCCGAACCTCGGAACCGGCCAGATCGATGCCACGAAGTTTGCTCCGAAGGGTTCCCCCAGCTCGTTCGGTCAGGGTACAGCTAATATCATCATTGGCAGCACGGGCAGCGGTTACCCGACCACGTTTAATTATGTCGGTTCGGAGAGTGACACCGATCGGGTCATTGACTTATATACCCGTGACGGCGCCACCGTGTTCTTCAACAACAATAGTCCTGACAATGCCAGCCTGACTTTCAATGCCGGATGGCAGGCCCGCGGCTACAACAAGGATGGTTTCCTGGTCGCCGGGGGCAGTTCCACAGGCACGAATGCCATTAACGGCCCGCTGAAACAGATCCAGGTGAGTGGTGATTCCATGCGCAACGTGACGTTCACGATGAACGGGCCGGGTACCTGGGTTCTCAACGGCGCCGGTTCGCTTACCGGGGAAACCATTGTGAATTCGGGCGTCTTTGTGTTGGGCCCCACCGC
>JBBQYD010000402.1:0-5230 GCA_038209025.1 Verrucomicrobiota bacterium
TATATCGCCGCGAACCTGGAGGCCCCGGCCGTCGTGCTGCAATACCCGTCCAAGAGCGAACTCATTCGCGAGTTGAAGAAGGGTTACGATTACGTGGGCGTTTCCTTCCTGATGGCGGTCATGCACAAGATGAAGGAAACCGTCGCGCTGATCCGCCAGTATTCCCCCCAAAGCAAAATTGTCCTGGGCGGCTATGGCACCGTGCTCAAGGACGAAGTGCTCAAACCTTACGGCGATTACTTCTGCCGCGAGGAAGGCGTGGGCTATTTTCGGCGACTGCTCGGCGAGCCGGAAATCCAGATGCCGTATAAGCATCCGCTGATGGTGAGCTGGCTCAAAATCTTCGGCTGGAAAGTTTCCGGAACGGGCAAAATCCTGGCGGGCCTCGGTTGCCCGAACGGCTGTGATTTCTGCTGCACTTCCCACTTCTTTTCCCGGAAGCACATCCGGCTCCTGCCGGAGGGGAAGGACATCTTCGCGGTCGTCGCGCGCTACCTGGAGATGGACCCTGAATTGGTGTTCCTGATCCTGGACGAGGATTTTCTGCTCAACAAAAAACGGGCCATGGAATTCCGGGACTGCGTGATAAAAAGCGGCAAAGAGCTCTCGATCTTCGCCTTCGCCAGCATCAAAGCGATCAGCCAATACACGGTCGAGGAGATTCTGGAAATGGGTGTGGATGGGCTGTGGATCGGCTATGAGGGCACCCGGTCCGGCTATGCCAAGCAGCAAGGCCGCCCGGTGGAGGACATCCTCACAGAGTTCCGGGAGCATGGCATTACGATTTTGACCTCGATGATCCTGGGTTTTGACTACCAGAACCAGGAGGTGGTGGCCCGGGAACTGGCTGGGCTAATGAAGCTAAAGCCCGCTTTGGCGCAGTTCCTCATTTACGGCCCGGTGCCAGGCACGCCGTTTTATGAACGCGTCATGAAGGAACACCTCCTGCACGATGTCTATATCGAAAAACCCGAGAGCATGTACCGCCGCGCCGACGGCTTCGCCTCGATCATCAAACACCCGACGCTTTCCCCGGAAACGATCGAGGACCTTCAGCGCTGGTGTTTTGACGAGGACTTTCAACGGCTCGGCCCGAGCATCTTTCGCGTGCTCGAAGCCCGGTTGCTCGGATATTTAAAACTCAAAGACTCGCCGAACCCCTGCCTTCGAAGGAAAGCCGGGTATTACGCGCGCGAACTGCGCACCGCGTACCCGGTGTTCCTCGCCGGGCAACTGCTCGGCCCGAACACCAAAATCCGCCGCTGGATTGGCGAACTCAAGGGCCGTGTGCATGCCGAATTGGGAGCCGCCACCGCCCGCGACCGGGCGCGGGCCATTCTCGCTCTCGGCGCCGCTCTTTGGACTGGCCTCACGCTGAAGCTGGATCTGTTCCAGCATCCCAGGCTCATTCGGAATACGTACCGTCTGCCGGGCGACCGCTGGACAGCCTTGGAACTCTGGCAGGAGATCCAACGCAAGGTCTCCAGCCCGGGTTTCTCGGTGCAAGTCGAGCTGCAACACGCCAAAAAGCAGGTGTGGCTGCGGATGGAAGGCGTGCTCTCCCGCGCTGATGCCGAAGGCCTGGCCCAGCGGCTCGGGGAGTCGCTCGCGCGCAGCAAGAGCCGTTTGATCCTGGACTTGCAGAAGCTGCAGTGGGAGAAAGTGGAGACACTGGAACCGTTGCGGCGAATGCTGGCCCACTACCGCTCCCGTATCCAGGTGGTGGTACCCAAGCTCGCGGCCACTCATCCGGAAGTGCTCTTAATGGAAGCCGTCGGGTTGCGGATCAGACAATGAGCCGGCTCCCGCCTGGCAGCCGGCGCAGATTCTGAAAATGCGGCTCCGGGAGTCTTTTTGTTTGCAATTCCAAGGTGGGTTGGCCATTCAAGTTGAGATGCAGTCCACCACACCGAACCTTGAGGCCCGCAGGAAAAACCATTTCCCAAGGTCAGTCTCCCGTCGTGAGTTTCTGCGCCGTTCCGTCGCCGCCACTCTCCCTTTCATCGTTCCGAGCGGCGTCCTGGGGCTAAACGGCGCGACCCCGCCCAGCGAACGCGTTGGGTTCGGCGTCATCGGCGTTGGCAATCGCGCCCGGGCTATCCTGCCAAATTTTCTCTCATTCCAGGAACTGCGGGTGCTGGCCGTAAGCGACTGCCGGAGTGACCGGCTCAAATCCGCGAAGCAACTAGTCGATAACCAGTATCAAAACCAGGCCTGTGACCCGCATGCGGACTTCCGTGAGATGCTCGCGCGGAAAGACATCGACGCGGTCCTGATCGCCACCGGCAACCGCTGGCATGGGCTGGCGTCCATCTATGCCGCCAGGGCGGGAAAGGATATTTATTGCGAGAAACCGGTGAGCCTCACCATCGGCGAAGGCAGGCGGTTGGTGGATACCTGCCGGCGGCACGGGGTCGTTTACCAGGCGGGCACGCAACGGCGGTCCACCGCCTCCTATCAATTCGCGCGGGAAATGGTTCGGCAGGGCAAAATCGGCAAGCTCAAAACCGTGGAAATGCAGGTGTGGACTGGGCCGGCGATCCCCCACGACGGCGTTAAACCGATTCCCGACGGATGGGATTACCAAACCTGGCTCGGCCAATCACCGTGGCATCCGTTTGTCCCCGCGCGGGTCAATGCCTGGCAGTACTTCTGGGATACCGCCGAGGGTGTGCTCACCGATATGGGCTGTCATTATACCGACCAAATGCAGTGGACGCTCGGCACCGACGGCACCGGCCCCCTGGAGTTCGAGGCGGCGGCGGAGTTCCCTGATCCGGCGAAGTTTTGCAGCGATACTCCAGTCACCGCCGCGGCCCGCTGCCGGTATCCCGGCGGCGTGGAAGGCGTGATGTACCAGCGAGGCGCGTTCAAGGACCGCTACCTCCGCTACATCGGTGATGAGGGTTGGATTCAAGTGGATGATGAAACCGACGTGGTCACGGCCCAGCCGAAAACGATCCTGGGTTTGAAAGGCGGCAGCGGCGTTGGCTGGGGGGATGCCTCCGACCATGTGCGCGACCTCTTGCGCGCCATTCGCAGCCGCGGCAAAACCTCGTGCGACGCCGAAACCGCCCATCGGGCCATCTCCATCTGCCAGGCCTGGAACCTTGGGCTGCGGCTGGGGCGCAAACTTAAATGGGACCCGGTCCGAGAGCGCTTTAACGAGGAGGCGGCCAATCGCATGCTCGACCGCGAACCACGCGCTCCCTGGCGGGCTTAAACCACGGAACCCTATGAAATTACTTTGCCTCGGACTGTGCCTCAGCGTTGGGCTGCTGACCGTGAATCCCCGACTGATCGCCGCGCCAACTGCCGCCGAGTTGCAGGAGGTCTTCAGCCAGGCGGCGAAAATCGAGCCTGCTCAAAATCTTGAACCTTTCCGGAAAATCGAGACCTGGTTCCGGGATTCGTCTGCCGCCCCCGCTGCCCGGCAGCAACTCCTGAAGCACCTCGCGCAATTGCTCGGCCCGGAATCAACCTACAAGGCACGGCTATTTGCCTGCACCCAGGTGGCGATCCATGGCGGCGACGAAGCGCTGCCGATGCTGGCGGAAATGCTCAGATCCTCGGAAACGGCAGGCATCGCCTGTCTCGCACTCACCACGTTTCCAAACGGCAAGGCTGACGACTTGCTGCGGCAGATGGCGGCGGCCACCGCCGGCCTGGCCCGCGTGCAGATCATTCAAACAATCGGTGATCGCCGCGATTCCAAGGCTGTGAAAATCCTGTCGGACGCCGCCAAAGACCCAGACCCGGCGGCGGTTGACGCGGCTATTTCGTCCCTGGGAAAAATCGGGGATACCAAGGCCCTGAGCACCCTCCGGGCGCTCCGTTCAAATCTTCCCGCTCAATTCAAAGCCACCATGACCGACGCCCTGCTCCGGTCCGCGGCGGAACTGGCCAGATCCGGCGCGCGCAACACCGCCATAGAGGTTTATGAGGAGTTTCTCGTCCCGGGTGAGCCCGTGGGGCTGCGCCGGGCTGCCTGCTCGGCGGTGTTCGCCCTCGACAATATTGGCGTCGAGAACCGCATCCGGCAGATTATCCATGGCTCTGATGGCGCCTTGAAACCGGTGGCCATTTACGCCGTTCGCAACCTCAGAGGCAAAGGCGTGTCCGCGCGTTTCGCCGGCCTCATCACCGGGTTATCCCCGCAGGAAACGGTTTGGATGATTGAAAGCCTGGAGAGTATCGGCGACCTGCCGGCCCTGGGAGCGATCCAGCGATTGCTCAGCTCCGCGGACTCGTCCGTGCGGACCGCGGCGGCGGCGGCGCTGGGAAGAAAAGGTGGCGCCGGAGACGCGCCGGCCCTGCTTAAAGCCCTGGCAAATTCCAAGACTCCGGATGAAACCCGGTTGCTGGAGAACGCCTTGATTGAACTGCGGGGCGGCGTGGATACCGATCGCAACCTCCTCACCGAACTCCGACAAAGCAGCGGCACTAGCCGCGCCCAGCTCGTCAATGTTGTCGCGCGCCGGCAAGGACCCGCCGCAACCAGTCTGCTGCTCGGGGAGGCCAGCCGGCCGGAACCGGCGGTTGCCAAAGCGGCTTATCGCGCGCTGGCAAGGACAGCGCAGCCCCAGGATATCTCGGAGTTCCTTTTTCGGCTGGCTGGCCCGATGGACCCCGAGGTACGCGCCGAAGCTGGCCGAACCACGGCCCAACTGCTCAGTCAAATTCCTGACCCCTTGCTCCGGTCAAAGTCCGTCCGCGATGCCCTTGGCCGGGCCAACTCGCCCGAAGCCCGAGCATCACTGCTGACGCTGCTGCCACTGGCGGGCGATGACGCTTCATTGGGAGTGGTTAAAGCCGCCCTGAAGGACGCTGACCCGGCAGTCCGCGCTGGAGCGCTGGATTCGTTGGCGGATTGGCCCAACCTGGCAGCCTGGGATGTCTTGCTGAGCATTTATTCTCAGGGCGGCGAGCAAACCCGGACCAGCCAGGCCCTCAACGGCCTGGCTCGCCTCGCCGCGGAGGCGAATCCCCGCGCCGATTCCGCGCTGATCCAGCGTTATCAGGGATTGCTGGCGGCGGCCAAATCAGACGCCGACCTGAAGCTTATTCTCGGCAACCTGGGCGGGGCCGCCCACCCGGAGGCTTTGGCCCTGGCCACCCCGCTCCTGGAAAAACCGGCCGTGCGCGCCGAAGCCGCTGCCGCCATCAAACGGATCGCGGAGAGCATCAGGAAAACGGATCCAAAAGCAGCCGCAGAAGCGCTGGAAAAGGT
>JBBQYD010000403.1:0-5226 GCA_038209025.1 Verrucomicrobiota bacterium
AGATCATACCAACCCGCGCGCCGCGGGACCTGCCGGGTTTGAGCCTGTTCATACGGCAGAATCAATCCCTCATGGCTGGTGAAGAAATCCACGCGGTTGATGTCCGCCATGACCTGCCCGGTGAGGGTTTCCATGAAGCGCAGAGATTGTCCAATGCTCTCCACCATCCGCATATACTCGGCCGCGTGCGGAGAATTCGCCACAAACCCCAGGTCCCAATACTCCGGATGATGCAGGTCGGCGAACCCGCCTTCGATCAGCGAGCGAATGAAATTGATCGTCAGGCCAGAGCGCTCATAGGCCCGCAACAGCAGCTCTGGATTCGGAACGCGGTCCTCCCTGGTAAAGCCGATCCGGTTCACCATGTCACCCCGGTAGGCGGGCAGAGTAACCCCGCCGCAGGTCTCGGTGTCAACCGACCGCGGTTTGGCGTATTGCCCGGCGAACCGGCCGATGCGCGTGACGCGCTTTTGCCCGCCTTGAACCAGCACCAGGCTCATCTGGAGCAGAATCTTCAACTTGCTGGCGATGGCTGAGGATTCGCAATCGGCAAAGCTTTCCGAGCAATCGCCGCCCTGGAGCAGAAAACGTCCGCCGTGGGCGGCTTCCGCCAATTGGGTTTTTAGGTTTTCAATTTCCCAACTGGTGACCAGCGGGGGCAAGGCGCCCAGCGCCTTGACCGCCAGGTTCAGCGCCTCGGCGTCAGGGTAGTTGGGCTGCTGCGTCGCTGGCTTGCTTTGCCAGGACGAAGGCGTCCAGTCCGTTATCGGTGACTTGTCCACTTGTTGCTGCATCTCGACAATCCCAGTTTTCCGGATTGCCAGGCAAAAGTAAAGAATTCAGGGGTTGCCGGAAAGCAACGTCCAGCCTCGGCACTAAACCAGCACACCGTTTGCGGGGTAAGCTGGCATGGGTGGCTGATCGTACGGGGTTTGCCTCGGCCGGGCCACTCATGTTACCTTTTGTTTTACTAAAATATGAGCCTTTACGCGCGCAAAGTCCCCTTGACTGTATTCATCCTCGCGGGTCTGCTCCTGGCCGCTGGCGGGTTGTCGGCCGCCGAGACTGGGGCTCCCAGCCCGGGACTCCCCTGGCCCGCGACCGATGCGCTGGGTCGGGCGGTGCCGCTGATCGGGGAGGCTGGGCCCAGCCAGCCAGACCGGTTTGTGGGGATATTCTATTTCTTGTGGCACAACGAACCCGGGTCGCGCAGCCCGCTGTTGAATGGGCCGTTTGATATTGCCCGGATCCTCGAAAAGGACCCCGATGCGATTCAGAAGCCCGGCTCGCCTTTGTGGGGTGGAATCGGAGTCAGCCATTACTGGGGAGAGCCGCTTTATGGTTACTACCGGAGCAATGACCCGTGGATCTTGCGCCGGCACGCACAGCTTCTCTCGGATGCGGGGATCGACACGCTGATCTTCGACACCACCAATGCCAGGTCATACCCGGATGTTTACCTGCGCTTGTGCGAGGTGTTCCGCCAGCTCAGGCTCGAAGGGGAGCGAACCCCCGCCATCGTTTTCATGGTCAACACGGAAGCGGGCAAAACGGCGCGCCAGATTTATGAAGCGCTCTACAAGCCGGGCCTGTTTCGCGAGTTGTGGTTCCGCTGGGAGGGCAAACCGCTGATGATCTGCGACCCCGCAGAGGCTGACCAGGAGCTGAAGGAGTTCTTCACCTTGCGGCGCGCCCACTGGCCATTCACACTCACCAATACGCCCCTGGCGTGGCATTGGGAGGCGACTTATCCCCAACCCTATGGCTACACTGACAACCCCGCCAAGCCCGAGCAGGTGAACGTGTCGGTGGCGCAAAATCTCCGGGAGAAAGACGGCAAGGTCACCAACATGAGCGCAGGGGATGCGCGCGGGCGAAGCTTCCACGGCGGCCGCCGCGACCTCAGCCCGGGAGCGGTCAACTTCGGGTTTAATTTTGAGGAACAATGGCTCCGCGCCTGCGAATTGCGGCCGCCCTTCGTGATGATCACGGGCTGGAACGAATGGATAGCCGGCCGCTGGGGCAAGCCCGATGGCCCGCTGGTGTTCGTTGACCAATTCGATCAGGAACACAGCCGGGACATCGAGCCGATGCGCGGGGGACACGGTGACAACTACTATTGGCAGCTCGTGGCCAATGTCCGTCGTTACAAGGGAGCGCCTGCTTTGCCCGTGGGGTCAGCGCCGCTCACGATCAAGGCTGGTCAATGGCAGCAATGGGCTGCGATTCAGCCCACGTTTCACGATCACCTCGGCGAAACCGAGCCCCGCTCCTTTGATGGAGTGGGCGGGCTTTCCTACACGAATACCACCGGGCGGAACGACCTGCGCGTCATGAAAGTCGCGCGGGACAACCGCCATCTCTATTTCTACGCCCAGTCCCGAACGAACCTGAGCCCGGCCACCGGCCCGAATTGGATGTGGCTGCTCATCGATGCGGACCAGGACCAAACAACCGGCTGGCACGGGTACGATTTCGCCTTGAACCGGCGGCGAACCGGGGATTTCTCAACCGTCGAGAAATGGGAGAAGGGGGACTGGCGCCAGGTTGGAAAAGCCCGGCTGCTGGTCGCGGGGAACCAAATGCAACTGGATGTGCCAAGGCAGGTTTTTGGCCTCTCACGGGGCACGGACGCGCGCATCGATTTCAAGTGGGCCGACAACCTCAAAAATCCGGATGATCTCATGGACTTCTATGTGAGCGGGGACGTCGCGCCCGAGGGGCGGTTTAATTTCAGGTTCACGGCGCCCTGACGCCGTGGGTTGACGACGGCCCACCCCGGGCAAAACGCGGCAGGCCGGGTGGATTGCTAAGCCAGGAAACCTTACCGCCCCCGCGCTACGACCGTGAGGCGGCCCGCCGCCCGGGTCCTTTCTCCGCGTGTTTTTTCCATTGAACGTGGCCTTTCCCGCAGTGAACGTTGGAATTTCAGACGCGGTTCCAGGTGGTTAAAAAAAAGGGGGGGGAACTCTAAAGCGGCCACGCATTCCGACGATATGCACCGCAACGTTAACCTTAGTTAAACCATGTCAAACACCCCAGGAACAAACTATACTCGCGTCCGACCCTCCCAAACTTGCGCCAGTCGCTCGATCGCATTGCCCGCGTTCGCGGCCGCCATGGCGACGCTCATACCAACCTTGGCGCTCGGCCAGACGCCAGCCGTCGCAGTGGCCAAGGCCAAGCCGGTTGAAAACGCCACGCTCGTGAACAGCTGGCTGCGTGAGCAATCGCCGATGTGGAACGATTGGGACTTGGGCGGCCAGGTGCGTGTCCGCTACGAGCGGTTTGACGGCGGCAGCCCGGCGGCGCCCAATGCTGATTTTCAACGCTCCGGAGCCGACAACCTCAATGACTATTTATGGACACGCGAGAAACTCCATGTGGGCTACCGGACAGATTGGCTCAGCGGTTATGTGGAAGGACGCAACAGCAATTCCTCTGGTGATGACGACCAGCGCAATCTCGGTGAAGACAGCTTTGATCTGCACCAGGCTTTTCTCACGCTCGGAAACGCGAAGGAATTTCCGCTAACCGCGAAGGTTGGCCGGCAGGAGCTGATGTATGGGGACGAACGCCTGGTTGGCCGATCTGACTGGGGTAACACCGGCAGGGTATTTGACGCCGCCAAACTGCGGTTCGAAACGAAGAGCGTCTGGCTGGAGGCCTTTACCGGGCGGGTGGTTCAGCCTGTGGATGGAGAATTTAACACCCCGGATTACCATGACTGGTTCTCCGGAGTCTATGCGTCATCAAAGACTTTGGTGCCCATCCAGGAATCCCAGCTTTACTTCCTTTCAAGGAACGTCGGGCAAGGCAGCTCGGCGGGCACCTCGCCCCGCGACATCTACTCGATCGGCGCACGCGTCAAATCCCTGCCCGGAAAGCTCAAAGGCTGGGACTACGCCGCGGAGTTTGTAAAACAGTACGGCAACATCACTCAATCAGGCATCCGCCGCGACCAGGATGCGTTTGCCATGGCGGCCGGCGGCGGGTTCACCTGGGCCGATGTGTGGGCCAGCCCGCGGGTGAGCTTGGAATACAGCTACTCAACGGGCGACAGTGACCCCACGGACGGGAAAAGCGAAACCCTTGACAACCTGTTTCCCACGAATCACAAGTTTTACGGGCTCATGGATTTGGTGGGCTGGCGGAATATTCACGATCCGCGGCTGAGCGCGTCGTTCAAGCCCCACAAGCAGGTCTCCGTGAACCTGGATTACCACCTCTTCTGGCTCGCGGATACTCACGATTCCTTCTATCCTCAGGGCGGCAGCGGACGCTCGGCGAATGGTTATGGCCGCAACTCGAAATACGACAGTTTCGTGGGTTCGGAGCTGGATTTGGATGTAAACTACGCGTTGACCTCCTGGGCGGGCATCCGCTGTGGCTACGGACATTTCTTCACGGGCGATTACATCGACCAATCGAAGCAAGGGGTTGGCGGCTCGCAGGACGCTGATTGGTTCTACATGCAGGCGACCATCGATTTCTGATCCTATTACCCAGCACAAACCAATATTCCTTCAACACCGTTACAATACTATGACCTCCAAAACATGGAACATTTCCGCTCTTTGCTCACTGCTCACCGGGATGAGCACGCTGTGGGCCACCGCCCAGGGGCTCGAGCCCGCCGTCCAGGCCAAGGTCGATGCCAAAATCACCGAGATTAAAACCTGGGCTGCCGATGGGGCGATTGTGAACGCCGTCAAGGCGCACAACGCAACGTTGCCGGCGGACCATGCGGCCATGGCGCAGGACAAGTGGCAGGCGCTCACCATACTTGATCCCTTCGTGCGTTCTTTTAGCAAGAATGCCGCCGGTGAGCTGCTCAAATCCAAGAAAGGCGACGTGGTGACCGAAGCATTCGTCTCCGATGCGGCCGGACTTAAGGTGGCCTTTTTGAGCAAGCCGACCAGTTGGTCGCACAAAGGCAAGGCCAAGCACGACGAGCCGATGGCTGGCAAGGCGTGGCAGGGAACCGTTGAAGTGGACGAATCCACCGGGTTGCAGCAGGTTCAGGTCGGGGTTCCCGTGCTGGACAATGGCAAACCAATCGGATCGCTCGTGGTTGGGTTGAGCCTTTCCAAACTTGGCCGATAGACGGTAATAACGACAAAATCCCATGAAGCATCTCAGCCTCCCCCGCCAACTGCTCCTGTTGCTCTGCATGGCTGCCGGCACCACCGTGCTCGCTTCCGCCCTGTTCTGGGTCACGCTTCA
>JBBQYD010000404.1:0-5199 GCA_038209025.1 Verrucomicrobiota bacterium
CCTGCTCGTGTGAAGTCTGGTTATACCGAAATGCCGAAGAGCTTGCCGACTCCGGCAGTCAGGCCCATCGCCAGGGATCCCCAGAAGCATACCCGCACGGCTCCACGAACTGGTGAGGCCCCTCCCATCGCCGAGGCAACCGCTCCTAATGTGCCCAGCAGGCCGATCGCCAGCAACGGCACCAGCCACAGCAACGAAGCGACTGGAGCAATGATGGCGGTCGCCACCGGGACGGCGGCGCCGATGGAAAAGGCGGAGGCCGACCATAGGGCGGCCTGCAGCGGGCGGGCGCTTAACTGTGCGGTGATCCCGATCTCATCCCGCGCATGAGCCCCCAGCGCGTCATGTTTCATCAATTGGCGCGCCACCTCTTGAGCAAGGCTCTCGTCCAAACCGCGATCCCGATAAATGGCCGCCAACTCCTGCTCTTCCTCCTCCCGGTTATTCTGGAGCGCGTCGGCCTCCAGTTCCAGGTCAGCAAGTTCGGTGTCCTCCTGGGATTTCACCGAAACATACTCTCCCGCAGCCATCGACATAGCTCCGGCCACCAGGCCAGCCGTGCCCGCCACAATAATGCTCCCCCGGGCTGCCTCCGCCGCCACGACGCCCACGATCAAACTGGCGGTGGATACAATGCCGTCGTTGGCACCCAGGACGGCCGCGCGCAGCCAGCCAGAGCGGTGAATTCGGTGATGTTCGGCATGTGGCATCTTCAAGTCGGCTTTCTGTTTTTAGGTGTTGGGTTTAAATTTCCCTCAAAGGCCCAACTCCGCCTGGGCCGCGCAAGGCTGGTCTGAGGTGAACCGGTTGGAAAGACATTTCCAACTGCCGAAGAGAACCGGCCGGCCCGCGTTTTCCATCAGCGCCGGAATTTCAGCGCATATAAGTCGGCGTCCTGCATCACAAAACGCAGGCGCACAGGTTTTCCCGCCAGCGCGGATACATCTGTCCCCTGTTTCCAGCGGGTCACCCGGTTGAGGCTGTCGCCGATCTGCTCGATGGCGTCTTCCAGGGTGAATCCCGGCACGGGAGACCCGTCCGGATTCTGAATTTCCACCCGCACGCTTCCCGCCGCACTCGTGGCGAAGTTGAGCACCAGTTCGCGCCCGGCAAAGGTCAGTGCTTTGGTGACCAACTCGCCCCCGGCATACCGAGCGTTCACGGAGGCGAATCCGTCAGTGCGGAGGCGGTAGCGGATCAGGTGAGCGCTGGGCTGGGCATAATGGTTTTGTTTGTAGATCGAGATCTCATTCTCGCCGGTGGGCACGATTCCCAGCGCCGTCAGGCCAGCCCGGGAAGCCCAGTTTCCCAGGTCCGGTCCGGGGCGTATTAACGCCTCCATGAACGTGCGATCGTACCGGGAGCCGCCGCGGCTGCTCATGAGCACGGCGTCCGCGCAGTCGCCGGCATAGCCCTTAACCACTCCCAACCTCTCCGCCTCCTCGTCGGTCAGAGCCTTTCTCCCCGGAACAAAGCGCATGGGCGTAGCCAGGTAGATGTGGGGAGCCCGGAAGTACGGCTGGGTCTGACTCGTGTAGAGGTGCTCCATGGGCGCGGCCCCAAAGCTCATCGGCACCGGTTCCGTCCAATCGGCGAAGTTCGTGGAGGTAACCCGGCTGACCGATCGCCAGCCCTTGAAATTCACCTCCGACCAGGTCCTGAAATAGATCAGGTAGGCGTTCTCGGCTGCTGACCAGAAGCCGACGTTCTGGGAATCAAAGGCCCCCTTGGTGAGGAGCGGTGGTTCTCTGAATTTGCGCCAGTTAATGCCATCGGCGGAAACGAACCCAACCAGCCCGCTTCTGACGGTTCCCGCGAGCGCCTTGTACTTTTCCCCGGCAGGCACGCCGGGCCGCTGGTCCAGGAAAGGCGCGAAGTTGTGCGAGAGTTGCGACCGGCCCGCCAGCACCACGTTGTTGGACCTGGTGCCCTCAACCTCGTACAAACCCAGGTTTGGTTTGTGCCAGGAAATGCCGTCTTTGCTTTCGGCGTAGCAGGTGACTTCATGCGCCGCTCCATCCCGGCCGATGCGCGACGAACCCCGGTAATACATGCGGAACAGGTCGCCGTCTTTTAACACGGTGATATAGGCGGAGAACGCGCCCTCCCACGGTTGGTCAAAGCGCAGGGCCACGCCGGCTTCGCAAGGCTCATGGAGCCGCAGTTGCGTGTTGTCCATCCGGTCGATGAGGTAGTCATCGACAAACAACTCCAACCGGTCGCTAATGGGCAGCGGCGCGCCAAAGATCCCCATGCCAGGCACCGCAAACGCCAGGACGGCCAGTATTAAGGAGGCGCGCTTAAGCCAGCCAGGTCTCACGGGGATTGTTGGGGTAAGGGATGGAGGCGTTCTGGGTGGCAATGTTTTCTTCCCGGATGAAAATTGAATCACGGGTTTCCGCCATCCGCTTTAACTGGTCCACTGCGGCGGTGTCCAGCGGCTGGTATTTTTTTGCGGCCTCGATCGCGCGGTCCAGGAGATCCAGGAACGACGGCGGAATCCCGGCGGCGACCGGTTTCTGTGATAGCGCGAAGCGCATGGCCAACTCGATGTCCCGGGGCTCTTCCACGGTGCGATACCACCATTCGCGCGTTCTTTTTGCGTCTTTGGGCCAGGCTCCCCAGGACAGGGGTTTTATGGCCAGGACCCCGGCCCCTTGTTCGGCCGCCAGGGCCAGCACTTCCTTGCCGAACCCGCGATTGTAGAATTCCACGAAGTTGATCGGAAACATCACCGTGTCAAAACGGAATCCTTTCATGACCTCCAGGGCCGACTTGGTGGTATGCGCCGAATAGCCGATAAACCTGATCTTCCCCTCCTCCTTTGCCTTCAAGATGGCGCTCAGGGCGCCGTCGGGGCCAAGGGCCTGCTGCGCTTCCGATGCGCGCACCAGGTGGTGCAATTGATAGAGGTCGAAATGATCGGTCTTTAACTCCCGCAGCGAATTCTCCAATTCCTTGCGGCAACCTTCCGCGTCACGTTTCTTGGTTTTGCAGGCCAGGAAATACTTGGAACGGTCGATCCCCTGCAAGCCGGCGCCCAGCTTGGTTTCGCACCGCCCCTGGCCATACGCCGGGGCGACGTCGAAATAGTTGACGCCCCGCTCAAAGGCGTCCTTGATCCCGGCGGTGCATTTTTCCTGCTCGAGATCGGCCAGCGCGAGCCCGGGGAAACCCACGACCGAAAGTTTGACGCCGGTCTTGCCCAGCGGACGGCGCGGGAGTCCGGCGACCTTCTCCAAAGGGTCATCGGCCCACAAAAGATCCGGCCATGCCATCGCCGCGGCGCCGACCGCGCCGCCAACCGTTTGAAGGAAAGTTCTGCGTTTCATAGATCTCCCTGGATCGTTTAACTGGCTGCGTATTTGGTTTGAAGATTTCAACTGGCATGCGTCCGCCGCACACGGTGACTTTCACGCAAGATGCGGGCCGGCGCAAGAGCGGAAATGCGGGGGAAGGAAGGGCCAAGAGGGGTCACCGTTTCATGCGGGGGCCGGTTCAAAATACAGTCAATCAGTCAGGCGAATACTTGGCAGTGAGGTGCGAAAGGGGATTGAATGCACGACCCGGGCTCCATATAATGGCCATGGATTTGCCAGAAAGGAATTGCGCCATGAACTTCAGTTTTGGATCACACGGGCTGCCCCAGGTTTTTTGGAGGATCATGATCGCGCTCGCGATTTTGACTGGCGGGGACCAGGCGTCCGCCGCGCGGCCGGAGTCCGGACGGGACCCGGTGATGAGCTCCGCGGCGCGGAAAAAGAGCTATGCGCCCTGCGATTCCTGCGGCAACTGCCATCAAAAGATTTATGAGGAGCACCTGGGTTCGATGCACTCGCGGTCTTTTTCGAACCCGGTTTTTCTGGCGCAATACACGCGGGAGATACTGCCCCAGGCGCGCTCGAGCGCGGCCGGTTTTCGCGAGGCCCGCTCCTGCACGAGCTGTCACGCGCCGGTGGCGCATCAGCGGAGCCGGGCGCGGCTGGTGGACCCGGCGGCCACGCCCGACGTCAATGCGAGTGTGACGTGCGATTTCTGCCACCGGATTGATGGATTCACGGGGGCGGAACCGGGGAACGGCAATTACCGGGCGACGCCGGGGCCGGCCAAGTTTGGGCCGTTTCGGACGGCGTCGGACTGGCATCACCAGTATAACCAGATACAAACGCGCAGCGAGTTTTGCGCGATCTGCCACAGCGTGCGCAATGACCTGGGGCTGGATATCAAATCCACCTACGCGGAATGGAAGGAGAGCCGCCACGCGAAGGAAGGGATTCAATGCCAGGATTGTCACATGAGTGTGAACGGATTTCTGACGGAAGGCAAAGCGGTGCATGCTTCCGGGCAGGCGGCGGTGATGAGCCTGGGAGGCGCGCCCTCCCGGAAGGTGCTTTACACGCACGGTTTTCAAGGGGCGCGCAGCCGCTCGCAAATTGAGGGGGCGATCCAACTGGCGTTTGGCACGCAGATGGCGCCGGCCGCGCCCGGGGGCCGGCCGCGCCTGGAGCTGCTGGTGGATAACTCGCGAACGGGCCACAAGATGCCCTCCGGCAGTGTGGAATTACGCTACCTGTGGCTGGAGGTTTACGCGGTGGCCGGCGGCCAGCGCATCGACCTGACGCCCTCCGCCAACCCGGAGTGCAAGGGCTATGATGTGACCGGGCTCCAGGCGGAAACGGACGACGCGATCCTGGCCGGCGCGGTGCCCGCCAACCGGCGAATATATCGAACCATTCTCACGGACGCCCACGGTCGGTCAACGCTGGCTTTCTATGACGCGAAAAACATCGCCTTCGACAATCGTCTGGAGGCTTCGGAGGTGCGCCGCGAAGTGTTTGAACTGCCGCTGCCGGATGACGCCGAGCCCGCGATTCAACTGACCGCCACCATGTATTACGTGGCCTACCCGGATTCGTTCGCGGAACGCCTGGGGCTGCCCAAAGCTGAACCGGTGAAAATTGCCTCCACCGAAACGCGGATGCTGGTCAAGCGGTGAGGGATGAACCGTGATCCGTGATCATGGGTGCAACAAAGGTTTGAGGGCTTTGACCATGGCTTCGGCCTGGCGCATGAAACCGAGATCGGTGGGGTGCGAGCCATCCACGGTGCCCTCGCCATCGGTGCCGAGGAGATTCTCGCCACGGACATAATGGAGGTTCTTAACGCCGGCTCGCTGGAGATTTTTATAGGCGGTTTGCA
>JBBQYD010000405.1:0-5175 GCA_038209025.1 Verrucomicrobiota bacterium
CCAACGTCAGCCAAAGCCCCACTACCAGTCACTTACCGATTTCCAGGCCGCAATGGGCGAGGATAACCTGACCTTGGCAATGGCTTTCGTTACATGCCGACACCCAAAGTTGTGAAAACCCCTTCATGCATACGCGCTGGGGCGGCCGTCGGGGTTCAAAGCGGCAATTGACAACCGAAACCCGGGCGCTAATATGATCCTCGGCAACGCGGGTGTAGCTCAATGGTAGAGCTCCAGCCTTCCAAGCTGGTCACGTGGGTTCGATTCCCATCACCCGCTCCACTCCCATTTAGACCAATAGAATCAATCATTCGATGCGTGGCATGCCATAACACCGTTGAAAACCAAGGGTTCGATCGATCACCGGATCGCCATGCCACCGGCAATCAATCTTGAACAAGTGGTGCCCGGCGCTCGAAATTTAGGGTTTATCCCCCACAGTCAAGAGCCAATCCATCGCGTAAATTTCCTACCGGGAGATACCAGCCCGCGCTCAGAAAGCGAAGTCCAACAACCAGGAGGAATAGATACGAAACCACCTCGGCGACGAGGAACATTACGGCCAGGCCGGAAGCCCGGCAGTTCAACGGAAAATGGAGCAACAAAATGAAAAATTCTAAAGTTATAGTTTTGGGCATGGCGTCAGCCTTGGCCTTGTCATCTCTGGTAGTCGGGTGTGACCGCGAGATCTCCAAGACCCAGAGCACCACCGTCAGCAGCGACGGCACTGTGAAGTCGAAGGAGAAGACCGTTTCCCAGGCCTCGGACGGCACCGTGACCAAGACGGAAGAGACCAAGAAGACCACTTCTCACTAACCGCGCACTCCCGGACACCGGCCATCACCTGCCAGGGCCGGAGAGTAACCAAGGCAGCACTAGCGGCAGCCAGCTTGAGAAATTCGCGTCGATTGGTGGATTTGCCCACGTCAGCCGCTGATTGGGTGTCATGGGCTTGGCTCCCTGGGACGGTTCGCTTGCTTCTTCGGGGCTGCGGCTTCCACGGGATAGCGCTTCACTGTGACGTCGTTCTTCTGCGGTGCGCCGGGTGTGCTGCGGCCATCGGTGATGAGCTTATTGAGGAGAGCCTTCATTTGCTCGACACGTCCAGGTTGCACGGCGGCGAGGTTCTTGGTTTCGCCGAGGTCATCGGCGAGGTTGTAGAGTTGAATGGGCTGGCTTCTTTCACCGCCTTTGCTCCAACCACCGGAGCCGGAGCTCAGAATGAGTTTCCATGAGCCGGAGCGCACGCTGGGCAAGCCGGCGGCGGAGCAGTTCACGGACTGGTCGCGCACGGGCTTGTCCCCGCCCCGGAGCAAGGGCAGCAGGCTGAAGCTGTCCTCGGCGGCGGTGGCGGGCAGTTTCGCGCCAAAGATGTCCGCGATGGTGGCGATGAAGTCCGCCTGGAGAACAAGCTGCCCGCAGGTGCTGCCGGGTTTGACGACGCCGGGCCAGCGCACGATGAAGGGCACGCGATGGCCGCCTTCCCACGCATCCGCTTTGTAGCCACGCAACGGACCGCTCGGATAGTGGCCCATCTTCTCCAAGTCCGCCGCGCCGATGTAGGGAGCACAGCCGTTGTCGCTGGTGAAGACAACGAGCGTGTGGTCCGCCGCCCCGCTTTGCTCCAAGGCATGGAGCACGCGGCCCACCGTCGCGTCGGTCTCCATCACAAAATCGGCGTAGGGGTTGAGCTTGCTCTTGCCTTGCCACTCCGCAGTCACGGCGAGCGGAGTGTGTGGCGCGGTCAATGGCAGGTAGAGCAGGAAGGGTTCGGTCCTCTTGGCGGGCTCGGTGATGAATGCGGAGGCGCGATCGCCGAGCGTCGGGAGAATCTCTTCGAGCTTCCAATCCTTCAGCGCGGGACCGGGCAGGCTGGCCAGGTTCTTCCTGAAATTCGCCACCGGCAGGAACTCGCTGGGCAGGCCGACCGTGCGGTCATTCTCGATGAAACAATACGGCGGCCAGTTGGGAACGTCGGTGCCGAAATAGCTGTCGAAGCCGCGCGCGGTCGGGCCGCCCGCGACGGGCTTGGAGAAGATGTCGCGCCAGGCGGCTTGTTGCTCTGCGGTCGCAACGGCTGCATTGGCCGCCGGCATTGCTTCATCGTCCTTGCCCGCTTTCCTGGAGGCCTGGAGCAGCGTGCGTTGCTCAGGTGCGATGGGCCAATCCCAGCCCAGATGCCACTTGCCAATCGCCGCCGTGCGATAGCCCTGCTGCTTTGCCAGCGTGCCGATGGTCATGCGGTCCGGCGCGATCAACGGCGCGCCGAACACTCCGACAATGCCGCTCTGCAATCGCGTCCGCCAATGATACCGACCGGTGAGCAAGGTATAGCGCGACGGGGAACACACGCCCGATGACGAGTGTCCGTCGGTGAAGCGCATGCCTTGCGTGGCGAGCTTGTCGATATGCGGCGTGGCGATCTTCCCGCGCTGCGGGTTGTAGCATTGCACGTCGCCGTAGCCGAGATCATCCGCGAGCAGGATGACAATGTTGGGGCGGTTGACGGCGGTCTTCGCTTCGCCGCGGCCGTTCGCCGACTCGGCGTCGGCGTGGAGCGCCACCAGCGGCGCCAGCACCAGGGCGGCGCCAATGAATAAAGGTTTCATCCGGATTATGGTGCGGTGCATATGTGTCCGCCTTGTCCCTGTTCTCGTAGAATGAGCTTCCGAAACTCGTAGTGCACATAGCGAACGTTGAAGGTGTTTCATGGTGCCTATTTCTCCACTCCCTGTCGCGTGACGATGGGAACGTACCCTGCGTGCAAGCCTTCGGGTGGCGTCACGAGCAGGGCGGGGTCGAGGGCCACCAGCGTGCCGCGGGTGGGAGGCGCCATGTAGTCCCGGTCAATCGGCCACTGGGCATGGACCTTCTCCACAAAAGCCTGCAGCTTCGCCTTCTTCTCCTCCGTCCAATGGTATTGCTGGAAGGATGGCTGGTCCACGAAACGGTACCAGTGATAGGTGACTCGAGAACCATCGGCGAGTTTCGCCGTGAACGGGCCAAGTTTCGGACCGGGCAGAGTCCAGGCGCCGGCGATCGGTGACGTGTAGGGCTTTCCCGACTCTGCGAGTTTGAACTCCTGCGTCCTGAGCCTGGTTTCAGCCGGAACCCCGGTTGCGGCCACGGCCACGCGTTCTTCGCCGACGTGTTTGTAGTATTGTGGGAACTGGCCTTTCGGGCTGAGGTCGTTGGTGAACCACTGCAAACCCCACACGTTGCCCTCGAAAATCCGGGTGTCGAAGGCGTGCTCCACGCCGGTGATTTTCTTGCCCGCCTGGTCGAAGCGCGTCGTGCGGGTGTTGAGCTTAGGTTTCCACGCGCCCGTTTCGTCGAAGCGTCCGCGGCAGGCGGGTCCACCGTCGCGCCAGGACTTGAAGGCGTCGTAAAGAGCGGCCTTCGAGTAGTAGGTGACATCTTGCACGAGGTACGCGCGGCCTTCGGCGTCCACCGGGAATTGCAGTTTCGGCAGCTTCGAGTAGGTCGTGCCCTGCGCGTCTTTGGCGTCAAAGCGGGGCACGGTGTTGATCTCCATCGCGCCGCCGCCCATGATGCCGGGGCGCGCGTCGAGTCCGCGCCCATGGATGAAGGGATAGTTGAACAGCTTGCCGATCTTGCTCCACGTCTCTGGGATGTAGTAGGCGATGGGGCCTTTGAAGTTGGCAGCGCTTAGGAAACAGGTCCAACTCTGATCGCCAGTGGGCGCATCGCTGGTGGTGGGGTCGGTGAAGGGCAAGGCCATCCAGGTGTAGCCCAGAAACTCGCCGTTGGGATTGCCCTGGAACGGTAGTGCGTCCGGAGGAATGAGCAGCCGATTACTGAGTTGCGCGATGCCCAGCCGGTTGTCCGGCAGCGCTTCATTGCTGTAGAAAAAGGACCAACCGGGCGAGCCGACCTCGTAGTCGTAACATTGCGGTGTGGCGTTCATGCTGAACTTGGGCGGACCGTAGCGGAAGTGGTTTCCCGCCCAGTAGCCCAGCCCGCCTTCAACAGTCTGGAAAACGCTGCTCCAGGTGGGACCTCTTTCCTTCCAAGAGCGGGCCAGCGTGCCCTCTGGCGCGAGCGGCTTGTCCTGGTTGTCGGAGTTGTCCGGCTGAATCCACGAACTGGGCAGGCCGATTTGGAAATTGGCGAGGGGCTGATCCACCAACGGCCAGACTGCGGCATAGAAGCCCATGCCCGCGCTGTAGGCTGATTTGGGCGGGAGCTTCTCGTGGCCAAAGCCGATGTAGCCGTGCAGACCTTGCGAGTGCGGCGTGACTTTGCCCGCGTCGGACTTCGGGGCGTCTTTCGGCTGGCTGTCCTGTCCGGTGCACGTCCAGGACAGGAGAGCAAGGCCGACGATTAGGATGAACGTTGTCTTCATTTTCGCGATGGCCCGGGCTCGCCGTCGATTACCAGAACCCGACGAGAACGGCAGCAAACCCGGCGGCCCCCCAGGCAAAACCGCGCCAAAGGAGCGGCTTGCCCAGCCCAGGCTGGACAGACTGTCAAAGGGGCAGCGGAACCAGCCAGGATCGCTGTGCCACGTGACGAACTTAAAGAATCAAGACACCCGGAGGGGGTCTTTCCGCCCGGCATCCGTGTTTTCTTGCGACCAATGAGGCGGTTTGAAAATCCACCGTATCATTTGGCGATTTGAAGAGTTTCATTTCCATCAAATCGGCAACGACCTTGAAGGGTTTCACTTCAAGGGCACTCGCTAAATCTCTCACCTCCACCGGGTCGAGCAGATAGACCGTCCTGCCGGGACGGCCGGGGGGTTGGTCCGCCAGGCCCCGCGCCGTGGCCTTTGGTGGTCCCGGTGGGCGGCCTGAAAAAGCCGGCTGGGTTTTCGGAGTCCGCTCCTCGCCTGGGTCACTCATACGTCATGCGATAGTCGCCACATCGGGCACCAACATAAAAATCCACACCACTGACCACAAAACCGGGTCTGTCCATAAGCCAAAGTGCAATTTTGCGGTCAAAAATCAATCACCAACAGGAGGAAACCGCAATATTCACCCTCAATCATTGAGTCCCCTGGCAGTTTCCATCAGGGCGAATTCACAGCGGATCATAAGTCAGCGACGCGCAACGATTTGTGACAAAGGAGCGGACAAGCTGGCCAAAACGTTATAGGCTGGCGGCATGTCCAAAGCCAGTGTTTATTCGGATGCAACGCAACAGCAGGTC